>JACQSR010000019.1 GCA_016211215.1 Candidatus Woesearchaeota archaeon | reverse complement strand
TTGTTCTTGGGAGACTACGAGGACGAGAACATAAAGATACTTACCACCGATTACTCTGTTGTCAAGGCAAGAAGGACAAGCCTTGCAAATGACGACAGCGTTGAGCTTACCCTTATGGGTGGTGCAGTGAAGGATGTCCTCTCGGAAGGGGAGACAAAAACCTACAACATCAAGGGTAAGGACTACGAGGTTACCGTAACGGCTATAACTGATGTTTCACCAATAGTGGCGAAGTTCTCCATCAACGGTGAATCAACAACCTCGCTGTCGGATGGTTCAACTGACAAGCTGTCAGATGGAACTGAAATTGGTGTAAGCGACATAATACCAAACGAGGCAGGCGACGTAACCTTGGACCTGGTTGAGTTTTTCCTTGGTGCAAACAAGGTCTTCCTGAAGGATACCGAGATAGAGGATGATGGAACATCATCAGACGCTCTTGAGGTTGGCTCAGAGAAGATTGATGATGCCAATGTCATCATCGTGGGAACCAACGACAACTCGACTGTGAAGATAAACAACGTCTACATAAACGTGACTGCAGAGGATGACTTTTTTGTGCCGGTTGGCGGAAAGATGTCTTCCCTCATGGACGAGCCGCAGGCTTTGGTAGGTGGTTGGGACATCGAATACAAGGGATTGGACCCATCTGTAGCCACTGAAACCATAAAGATTGACACTTCAGGCTCGGATAAGTACAACCTGCAGTTCATTGATGGCGATGGCAACAAGGTAAAGCTGCCAATAGCATACAGCCCAACAGGCAGCCAGGTATCAATGGGAGACAACGACGACGATTTAATCAATTCTGAAAACCAGACCATTATAAAGGGTGATTACTTCGTTGTTTCAGATACGAGCCAGGGACTTGGTGACAGGCTGACATACGCCTTGAGATACAGGGGCTCAGACAGGTCCACAGAGTCAAACCCGCAGATTAAGTTTGACAACCTTGGAACTGGCGAGCGCATTGAGAGGCCGTACAAGGAAGCTGTAGGAGTAACTGCTGACGCGTCATTGCAGCTTGGCGGTGCGACATACGGCATCCTCAATGTAACTGCTGCAACAGCCAATGACTACCAGATCAAGATAGACCTGAACGGTGATGGAACCTTCATGAACGAGTCCAACACTGGTACCCAGCCTGATGCAACCATACCCATCAACATAACCACGAAGGGCGGTGCTCAGATTCAGTTGAGGAACGTCTCAGGCGGAACAACCCACATAGAGGTTAAGATTGAGACTGTCGACACTGATGACTGGGAAACACTCCAGCCGACTGGAATCTGGTTTAACTTGACGGCAGCATCCCAGAAGGTAGCTTTGTCAGACATCGGAAACCTGAATTACAGGTCACCTGATGGCGAGACAAACACCAACTACGCTTACACCTCATATGGTGCTAAGATAAAATGGGAGAACCCGACAAACGACCCGGACATCATAACGATTGATTACCCCGTTAAGTCACAGAGACTACCACAGGTTTATGTGACTGCAGGAGTAACCACAACGTCCGTTGGAACTGGCGAGGCTGTTGAGTCCGTGACCATCCAGAAGATTGAGGTTGGCGCAACAAAGCTGGCATCTGAGGTTAGCGACTTAAGCGCTCAGAACACATTGCTTGTTGGTGGTCCATGTGCAAACGCATTGACCGCAGACGCAATGGGCAACCCGGCTGACTGTGCGGCAGGCTTTGAGGCTGGCAAGGGAATGGTACAGCTATTCGAGCAGACGACAGGCAATGTAGCATTGGTAATTGCAGGATACGGTGCAGCAGACACAAGAGCTGCAGCGGCTGTGCTTGCAAACTACGGTGACTACAAGGCTGAGTTGAAGGGCCAGAAAGTTGAGGTTACAACCGCAACATCAACGGTTAAGTCCGTTGAGGTTGTAGCAGCAGCAGCTCCGGCAGCAGCTGAGACAACAACAACTGTATAAGCAGTTGTTCTTTTTTATTTTTTTCTTTTCACTTTTTCTTTTTTCCTTAACCGGAATTCTTTAACCGAAATTCTTATATACTCGGCGTTTTAGTCTGCAGTCCAGAGGTGGTATGATGAAATTCAGGCACATGGCTTTTCTGTTAATGCTTCTCGTTATTGTGGGCTGCGCAAAGCAGCCTGGACCAGCACAGCCTTCTGAACCTGCGCAGACTGAGCAGTCCGGCAGCATACAACCCACGGAAACTGCCACTGAGCCCCAAAAAGAGATGGCACCAGAGGCCAAGAAAATAATTGACAGCATATCAAAGGTTACATCCTATTCCTTCTCAAACGCCAACGGCATAGTATATGTAAAGGGAGATAGGGCGAAGATTGAGCTTTACAAAAACTGGGGCAATACAGGCGCAACGCTATACAATATTGCATATCTTGACTTAAAGGCCAAAAAGGCCTATGCAGTGTGCACCAAGGTGAATGACTGCAGCTATGAAATGCGCCAGCAGTACCGCGAGGTTGAATATGCCCCCCTTGACATAGGAAAGCTGCCTCCGGAATATGTTAAGGAGATTAAATACGCTGAGATAGATTACACAAGAACCAGGACCATACCAAAGGCATCCGGACTGGCAAAGACATACCTCTTCAAGTATGTCATTGGCGGCGCAAAATATGAAGCCTGGCTTGACCAGTTCTACGGCTTCCCATACGAGATAACAATCTCAAAAGATTCTTCATCCACCACAGCAGTTTTCAAGGATGTTCAGGTAAACAATGTGGCTGATAAGGATGTTGCATTGCCTTCAGACCTTAAGTTGACCGGTTGATTAAGTTGACTAGGCAGGCTCCCCATAGCATAAGTGGTCTTTTACCCTGGTAATCTTTATCTTCGCAGGCCCTTCTGGAATTCTTCCCTTAACCGAAATTGACCTTCCAAAGGCAACACCCAATGACTCATTTGACAATCTGCCGGGGCCTATTATGGCTGCCTTTACAATATCGCCCCTGTTGAAAGGGTCTTTCAAAACCTTTGCCTTGGTTATTCCAAACTCTTCCTTCATTTTGTAGTGAAGCTTTATGCCGAATTCCTTCTCCCATACTTTTAGCTTAGCCTCAAATGCCCCCCAGGAAACTGCCTTTACGGGATTGCGCCCATTCTTGTAATTCAGGAAGTTCTGTATCATAAGCCTGGGCTGTTTTTTAAGTGACGTGCAAAAGCCAATAATCTTTGGAATTTCGTCATCGTTTATTCCCGGAATCCATACCGGAGCTATTATAAGGTCCATCCGTTCCATGATATAGGGCACAATCTTCTTTATGGCATCTATGCTATAACGATTGGAGCCCGCAATCTCCCTCGCCTTGCTGTCCTCTACCGCATTTATCGAAAGGTTTATCCTTGTCAGGCCGGCATCTGCAAGCCTGTCTATCATCATTTTCGAAAGAAAGGTGCCGTTTGTGTTTATCGAGATTGTTTTTACATTGGGTATTTTTGCAATATCTGCTATAAGCTCAACCAAAGGCGCGTAAAGAAAAGGCTCTCCCTGAGTCCCAATGTTGACCTCAATGCTGCAGTTTTTCAGTGACACCATGCCTTTAAGCTCATTTACCAGGTAATCCCTCTCCACCACAAAATCAACCGGCCTTTTGCTTTCATCAACAGAGCAGTATATGCACCCCAGATTGCAGGATGTTATGGGCTTTGCCTCTATTATTGAGGTATCCCTGTCCACTATGCCGAATGCCACATGCCCTATCAGCGGGATTCCTGAACTGCCATGCACATAAACGGCAGGCTTTCCGTTTATTTTATTCCTCAATTTCCTGAAGGAAAACGCCAAAAGCTGGTTGAACTTGTGGGATGCCCTCTTCTCCGATATATCCTTAAACTCGATGGAGTTTGAATTTACTGTAAACTTGCCTATTTTTTCAAGGCTTTTCTTCTCAATGCCAAAAGAAAATATTTTCAGAAAGGTAACACTGACGTCTTCCCCTGCTCCGGAAAACTCAAGCTCCTGAAATGAAAGTGTAGCCATGAACCATATGCTTCAGGCGTTTATTAAAAAGATTATCCTTCCACCACTCAACTGGTGGAAGGACTAATCTGGAAATGTCGGAAATCGCAAAGCGATTTCTGAGGCACATTGAAAATTTTGATTTTCAATGAAATGCGAGGATACCAATTGAGAAATCGCGGCCAAGCGTGCAACTGGTATTTAACCAGCGCTCCGAGCATTTTGACAACTATCTCCTTCTGCGGCTGGAAAAGAATGCGAATATTGCCAATACGGCTATTACAATTACCGGCGCAAACACAATGACCCTTTCAGTGTTTAGGGTTCCTATCACGCGGCCTGTCGGGGATAGCTTTTGGGATTCCACGGTAATTGTGCTCCTTAAGCCATATATCAGGTCCACGCATAAGTATTCTCCCGGCTCCTTGAAAGAGTACGTGAATACGCCCCCATTGGTTATTTCATCAGAAAGTGAAATCCTGTTGGCGCCAGAGTAACACGCAATCCTGTGCCTCTTTTTACCATCCCCCCTGAAAGATACTTCTTCTCCCGGGCTTAACTTGACGTTTTTTGGCAAAATGCCTGTGTCGCCAACGAGCAGATCATTGGGGATTTTTACTTCAATCTCGGGTTTTGTGCTCGCTTCTTCCGGCTTTTGCGGTTCAGGAGCGCTTTCATTTGCAGCGCCGGCAATCTCCTCTTCCTGATTCGCTGAACTTTTATTCTCCTGCGGTGCAGGTATTTCAGATTTGCATCCAAGAACCACAACTGCAACAATCACCAGGGCTATAATGAACAACCTCATATAAACAACCTCATGGAACAAAACCCTCTTTTCCCTATTTAAAAACATTGCGTTTTCGCCTAGATAGATTTTTAAATTTAGGGCGCTATGCAGCCGGTATGGGGGAGCAAAAGGACATAATCATAACCTATGAAACCCTCTATGAGCTGTTGAGGCTTGAAAAAATCCGGCCTGAGCTCCAGAGGCTTGACGGCAGTTTCCTGAGCGACTGCGCTAATTATGTCGCCGAAAAGGCAAGGTTTCTTGAGCAGTCTGAAAACAGCACTTCATTGTTTTCATCGAGCGAAGGCCAAAATACAAGGCTCCAGCTCATGAACGTAAAGAAGCTGCTGAAGGAGCTATACGAAAGGCGCGAGAAGAAAATAATCCAGATGGCAATGGACAAGAGCAGGTCCCCCTCTGCAATAATAGACACCTCATCAATGCTCAGGGAAGAGCAGGAATTCTTCGCAAACATCACGCTGCTGCTTTCCGGCTTTCGCGAAGCTATCCTGAATTCTGCATGGTCTGGAACCAAAAAAGAGGCCCAAAAGGAAACAACCCTGGTAAGGTTTCTACAGGCAGTGCCAAAGTTTGTGGGAAAGGAGCTTGAGGTGTATGGGCCGTTCAGGGAAGATGACATGGCAAATCTTCCGGCTGAAATAGCCTCTGTTTTAATCCGCAAGGGCAGCGCAGAAGAAGTGAGTAGCGGCTGAGAATTTGCGATTCATTCAGGCATCAGCAGGCAATAATAACCTTTATAAAGTAACCCTTTTTCTCAGAGACTATGAAATTGCCAAAGAAGATAATGAGGTACTGCAAGTTCTGCAAGAAGCATACCGAGCAAAAGATTGCCGTAACAAAGAAAAAGGCGGCAAGCAGCCTCACCTACGGCTCGAAAGTGCGTGCAAAGAGGCGCGGCCGTGCCAGGGGCCAGGGGAACTTGGGGAGATATTCAAAGCCGGCAATCTCAAAATTCAAAATGACTGGCAAGAAGTCAAGCAAGAAGACAGACTTAAGGTACACGTGCAGCGTCTGCAGCAAAACAACTGTTCAGCCGCACGGCATGAGGATAAAGAAACTGGAGTTCAAGTGATTAAAAATGAAAATAAGCGAACCATCAAGCAAGTTCATAAAGATAAGGTGCCCCAAGTGCAAGAACGAGCAGATTATGTTCGGTAAGGCTTCTGCAACTGTGAATTGCCTGATCTGCGGAAAGGTTCTTGCGGAGCCGACTGGCGGCAAGGCAAAGGTTAAGGCAAGGGTTTTGGAGATTCTTGGATAGAAAATGCTTTTGGTAAAGAAGGGTTTTCCGGAAGAAAGTGAGTTGGTTATGTGCACTGTTACAAGCATACAGTACCACTCCATTTTTGTCAATGTTGATGAATACCAAAAAACAGGGTTAATCCACATTTCCGAGGTTGCCCCGGGAAGGATCAGGAACATACGCGATTATGTCGAGGAGGGGAAAAAGGTAATCTGCAAGGTTCTCAAGGTGGACATGGAGAAGGGCCACATAGACCTTTCCCTCAGGCGCGTCAATGAGGGCCAGAAGCGCACCAAGGTCAACGAGGTAAAACAGCAGCAGAAGTGCGAAAAAATAATTGAGATGGTTGCGAAGTCTTTGAAAAAGGACCCTGTTGCAATGTTCACCGAGATTTCCGAAAAAGTTCTGAAGAAATACGATTTAATCTATTCCTGCTTTGAGGATGTTGCAACGGACAAGGCTGGCTTTAAGGATTTTGGGATAGACGAAAAAGTGGCAAAGGTGCTTACAGATGCAATAAAGCAGCGCATTAAGGAAGTCGAAGTCACAATTGGCGGCGAATTGTTCCTTTCGAGCTATGCGCCCAACGGCATCGAATTAATAATGGAAAGCCTTAAGAGGCTTCAGGATGCAAGCAGCAAGTTAACTGTGACATACATAGGCTCCGGAAAATACAAGATTCAGGTTACAGCTTCGGACTACAAGGAAGCGGAGAAGATACTTGACAAGGCAACTGGTGTTGCCCTCGAATTCATCGGCGATAAGAAGGGAGTTGGTGAATTCAAGCGGGAATCTAAAACATGAAGCACATCCTGAAGTGCCCCCAATGTGGGAAATACACGCTCAAAGCCGGGTGCAGCAGCTGCGGCATAGGCACCGAGCAGGCAAGGCCGCCCAAGTACTCGCCGGGAGACCCTTATGGGGAATACCGGAGGGCAGCCAAAAAAGACTCACATGAGCAGCAGGGGTTTATATGAGCACATGGAAATTCGATTATGTCGGAAAGAGGCCAAGGCTAGCAAACCCAATGCTGATAGAGGGGCTTCCGGGAATAGGCAACGTAGGCAAGGTTGCCGTTGATTTTCTCATAGACGAGATGGATGCGAAGAAAATCATGACCATTACGTCTTACACATTTCCCCATTCTGTTTTCGTGAATGAAGACAACTTAGTTGAGCTGCCCACCATCGAAATATTCTGCAAGAAGCGTGGCAAAAACAAGCGGGACTTGCTGTTTCTTGCAGGCGACGTCCAGCCCATAGACGAGGTAAGCTCTTACGAGTTCTGCGATAAGATTCTTGACCTCCTGGAATCATTTCACGGCAAGGAGCTCATAACGCTTGGCGGAATTGGACTGGCAGACATCCCCAAATCGCCTAAAGTCTATTGCACAGGAAATTCAAGTGAAATGATAAAAAAGTACAGGACCAAGAACGTGGAAGGCAACCTGTACGGGGCTGTTGGGCCGATAGTGGGAGTTTCCGGACTTCTCTTGGGGCTTGCTTCCAGAAGGAAAATGACTGCAATCACATTTCTTGCGGAAACTTACGGGCATCCGATGTATCTTGGAATAAAGGGCGCAAAGGAGATATTGAAGGTTCTCGACGAGAATCTAAAGCTGAAAATAAACCTCAAGCGCCTGGAAACTGAAATAAAGCAGATAGAGTCCGAAATAATGAAGAAAACCGAGGAGCTGTCCAACGTCACGAGGCAGACTGCGTTGAAAAAGCTCAGGGGCAAGCTGGGAAAGGAAACAAGCTATATAGGGTGAAAAGGGGAATAGGGTGAGACATTGGCAATAAGGGGCGTTAAGGCTAGGCAGGTTCTTGATTCCAGGGGAAACCCTACTGTTGAGTGCGAGATAACAACAGCCAATGGAGTTTTCCGCTCAATTGTGCCGTCAGGCGCATCAACAGGCTCCCATGAGGCAGTTGAATTGCGTGATGGCGGCAGGGAATACCGCGGCAAGGGAGTTCTAAATGCGGTCTCAAATGTTAATTCCATAATCTCAAAAAAACTTATCGGCAGGGACCCGTGCCAGCAGAAGGAAATTGACGAGATGATGATAAATCTCGACGGAACATCCAACAGGTCCCATTTGGGCGCCAATGCCATTCTTTCGGCAAGCATGGCGGTATGCAGGGCAGGCGCCTCTCACTCCGGAAAAAGCCTTCACGATTACATCGCATCATTGTCGGGAAACAGGAAGAGGGCATTGCCGGTGCCGCAGCTTAATGTGATAAATGGCGGCAGGCATGCAGGAATAGAAAATGATGTTCAGGAGCACATGATAATGCCAATAGGCGCAAAAAGCTTTTCGGAGGCCATGATGATGTCTGTGGAAGTGTACCAGACGCTGAAAAATATGCTTAAGGAGAAGTTCGGGGCGTCTGCCACCAACATTGCAGATGAAGGCGGATTTGCGCCTGACATCAAGGAACTCCACTCAAGGCTGGAACTCATAAACAGCGCAATAGAGCAGGCGGGATATTCAAAAAAGGTGGTTCTTGCCCTTGACTGCGCGGCATCGGAATTCTTCGACGGAAAAACCTATCACATAAGGGAAAAAAAATATTCCCCGGGAGAGCTTGTGGATTACTACGGCGACCTGTGCTCTGTTTTCCCCATATGCTCCATTGAAGACGGAATGGCGGAAGACGATTGGGATGGATGGATTGAAATGACATCCAGGCTGAAAAAGATACAGGTTGTTGGAGACGACCTTCTTGTTACAAACACGGCAAGGATAGGTGAAGCCATCAGGAAAAAAGCCGCAAATTCTGCTCTAATCAAGCTGAACCAGATAGGCACTGTTACCGAGACCATTGATGCGGTGAACCTCGCCCATAAGAACAGCTGGTCATCCGTAATCTCGCATCGAAGCGGGGAAACCGAAGACAGCTTCATGGCAGACTTTTGCGTTGGAGTTGCGTCAACCCAGATAAAATCAGGCGCACCAGCAAGAAGCGACAGGATTGCTAAATACAACCAGCTCCTGCGCATGGAGGAGGAAGGCATAGGCTACATTGGTTCAAAAATAAGATGAAGCCAAAAAAAGGGGTAATTCTTGTAATTCGTGATGGGTGGGGTTTCTCGCCGAAGGCAAAGGGAAATGCTGTTTATGCTGCAAATCTGAGATATGACAGATATTACACAGAGAATTATCCCCACACCCTTCTGAAATGCTCCGGCGGCGCAGTTGGATTGCCTTCTGGCACACAGGGCGGCTCAGAGCCGGGCCATCTTACAATTGGCGCAGGCAGGATTGTATGGCAGCCCCTCGAGGACATAAACCGCAAAATCAAAAATGGCGAGTTCTTCAAAAACAGGGAGCTGCTGAAAGCCATGAAGAATTGCACCGAGAATAAATCCAGGCTACACTTAATGGGCCTGTTTTCCGACCAGGGAATACACGGCACAACCTCCCATCTTTATGCATTGCTAAAAATGGCAAAGCGGCAAAGGATGAAAAATGTCTTCGTCCATTGCTTTCTTGACGGCAGGGATGTTCCGGAACGAAGCGCAGAAAAATTTGTCAAGGAATGCCAGAAAAAAATCAAGTCAATCGGCATTGGAAAGATAGCATCCCTATGCGGCAGATACTATTCAATGGACCGCGACAACAATTGGGACAGGACAAAGGCTGCTTACGATATGCTTGCCCTTGGAATTGGGGCAAATGAAAAAGACCCCCTTTCTGCGCTGAAGAATTCATATCAGAATGGAGATAAAACCGATTATTATGTTAAACCGGTCATAATCGGAACCCCTGCACTGATAAAAGACAGAGATTCTGTAATCTTCTGGAATTTCCGCTCCGACAGGACAAGGCAGCTCACCGCAGCTTTGACTCAAAAAAACTTTAATAAATTCCCCAGGGAAAAAGTGCCAAAAATACATTTTGTGTGCATGTCGGAATACGACCCTAATTTTAATCTTCCGGTTGCATTCTACCAGCAAAAAGTAAGCAATAATCTGGGGCAGACAATCTCAAGGTCGGGATTGAAGCAGCTTAGGATTGCTGAAACGGAGAAATACGCCCATGTAACATTTTTCTTCAACAGCCAGACCGAAAAGCCGTGCAGCGGCGAAGACAGGATTTTAGTGGATTCTCCCAAAGTTCCCTCATACGACTTAAAGCCCGAAATGAGCGCTTATGGAATAACTGAAAAGCTAATCCCAAAGATAGAAAGCGGAAAATATGGTTTTATCGTAGTCAATTTTGCAAATGGCGATTTAGTGGGGCATTCCGGAAAATTTGATGCGGTTGTAAAGGCATGCAGGGTTGTTGACGAATGCGTTGGAAAAATTGTGGAGCACTCCCTAAAAAAAGGCTATGCGGTAATGATTACGGGAGACCATGGCAATGCGGAGGAGATGCTGTACCCAAACGGAGAAATCAATCCCTCTCACGGAACAAACCCGGTTCCGTTCATAATAATTGACGATAACTTGAAGAAATCCAAGCTAAGGATCGGAATGGGGCTGAGCAGCGTTGCACCCACTATTCTTGAAATCATGGGCATAGGAAAGCCGGAGGAAATGGACGCGCCTTCACTTATAGCTTAAGAAATCCTGCCTTACAATTCCGCCTTTTCCGTCCTTTTTTCAAGCGCAACCATGACAGCTTCCACAAACCTGTCTTTTGGATAGTCAAAATGCACTTTCCCGTCAAGGGTCCTTATTGAAACAGTCTTTGCCGCAACCTCTTTCTCCCCTATTGTGACTATTAGCGGAATCTGCATCAATTGGGATTCCCTCACCTTCTTCGAGATTGACTCTGCCCTTGCGTCTAGCTCTGCCCTTACACCAAATCCTTCAAGCTCCTTCCTCAGTTCTTCAGCGTAATCATCAAACCTGTTTGCAACCGTAATGAGCCTTACCTGCACGGGGCTCAGCCACAAAGGAAGGCGCCCTGCATAATGCTCGAGGAGAATTGCCATGAAGCGCTCTATGCTTCCAAGCAGTGCCCTGTGTATCATTATGGGTGTTTTCCTCTTTCCGTCCATGTCCTCGTATTCAAGCTGGAACCTCTCCGGAAGGTTAAAATCAACCTGTATGGTTGCGAGCTGCCACGACCTTCCCAAAGTGTCTTTAATGTGGAAATCTATCTTTGGGCCGTAGAATGCTCCATCCCCAGGGTTGATTTTGTACTCGAGCTTTTTCTTTTTCAGCGCGTCTGCAAGCGATTTCTCGGCTCTCTCCCAAAGCTCCTCGCTTCCCATTGCCTTCTCGGGCTTTGTCGAAAGCTCGATGCGGTAGTCAAACTTGAAAACCTCCTTGTAGATGTACCTTGTGAAATCCATGATGTGCAATATTTCATCCTCGAGCTGCTCGGGAGCAACAAATATGTGCGCATCATCCTGCGAAAATTTTCGCACCCTTGTCATACCGCCCAAAGTTCCTTTCACTTCGTTCCTGTGCAATGCAGCAAAATCAGCTATCCTAAGCGGCAAATCCCTGTAGCTCTTGAAGCCCTTTTTGTAGATAAGGCAGTGGCTCGGGCAGTTCATGGGCTTTAATGCTGCTTCCCTGCCGTCCATGTTAAGCATGAACATGTTCTCCCTGAAATGCTCCCAGTGGCCTGACGTTTGCCAAAGCTCCTTGCCGTAAACCAACGGGGTAATTACTTCCTTATAGCCCCTCTTTGAGTATTCCTCCCGCAAAAATCTCAGAAGTTCGTTGAAAATTATTGCGCCCTTCGGGTGGAAGAATGGGCTTCCTGGTGAAATATCGTCAAAGCTGAACAAATCCAGTTTCTGCCCTATAACCCTGTGGTCGCGCTTCTTTGCCTCTTCTATGTTTTTCAGATACTCATCGAGCGCCTTTCTGTCCGGGAAGCTGATTCCGTAAATTCTCTGGAGCTGCTTGTTCTTTACATCCCCGCGCCAGTATGCGCCTGAAATCTTTGTGAGCTTGAAAGCCTTGATGCAGCCTGTTGAAGGAACATGCGGTCCTTTGCACAAATCAATGAAATTGCCCTGCCTGTAAGCGGAAATCTCTCCAGCAAACTCTTCAATCAGCTCTATCTTGTACGGGTTATGCTTGAAAATATCCACGGCATCTTTTTTTGCGAGCACCTGCCTGTCTATCTTTAGGTCTTTCCTTACAATCTCCTCCATTTTCTTCTCGATTTTTGCCAGGTCATCTGGGTGGAAAGTCTGCTCCAAATCAATATCGTAATAGAACCCCTCATCCACAACAGGCCCTATTGTCAGCAGCGCACTTGGCCATAGCTCCATAATCGCCTGTGCCATGACATGCGCAGTTGAGTGCCTGAAAACCTCTATGCCCTTTTCATCTTTGAATGTAAGGACCCTGAATTTCCCGGATGATTTTATTTCCATTCCCAAATCAACCAGGTTTCCGTCAATCTCCGCGCAAATGGCATCCCTTGCCAGCCTTTCCCCTATAGACCTTGCAACCTCAATCGCAGCAATTCCCTTCCTGAATTCCTTCTTCTTCCCGTCAGGAAACTCCAGAGTTATCATTGCCAGGATTGATTGCAGTTGTTATAAAAAGATTTGGGTTTTGGGTTACGGCTTGGCTGCTAGAAGAAAATTTAACCTTCTCTTTGTCCTAAATCTTTCCAGGTCCAACCTAGCGGAGATAATTGATAACAAAATTACCAGCGAAACCAAGAAACCGAATGAGCGAACAAAAACACTCGAAGAAATGCTGGGAATTGCCATAAGGGCAAATACATAACCAGCAATTAGCTGAACTATTAACAAGCCACAGCTGGTAATTTGGCTCCATAACCTGTTGTATTTTGTGTTATATCGTTGAAAAAGCCAATCAGAGTTCGATTTTCTCATTTAAAACAGCCCTCCTTGCCCTTCGCACAAGCAAGATGCCCGGAATAATCAGGAGCAAAAACAAGGGAGAGTATTTCTGGGAAACCTTTAAGAAAAAGACAATGGCAGAAACTATCCCCATTAGAATGCAAAAAAAGCCTGCACTCATCTGAAATTGGATAACCATCTCAGGAGATACCAGCTTGTTCAGTGTGGTTGCCATACCATTTGAGTAAATGTTCTCCAATATAAACCTTTCCCCCTGATTTCCGGAAACCTTTCGGAGCGGGAAATCTTTAAAAACCCCTGAGACGGGTTACCGCCTGAATGCATAAAAAGGGTGGTTTAGTTAGATGTAGTGCCATCTTTCTGATTTTCTTAGTTGCAACTATGCCGGTAGCCTTCGCAAAGATTACGGAAGTTAAGGCATATGGGGGAACAGACAGCATACCCAATCTTGTAAGGCAGACAGATTTCATCAAATTTACAGTAAAAACAGACACCGAGTTGGAAGCTGAAAATATACTCATGAATGACATTCCTTTTGACATCTGCTCCGGCATGGAATGCCAGCTTTTGTACCCCAAGGAAGGCGTCACAGAATTTCCCCCGGTGTTCGGCTACACCATCAGGATGTTTGATGACCAGGTGCAGGGAAGCGTTTATTCCGATATTTTGGGCCCCGAGATAACATCTGTAAAATTAAAGGAGCAGACAGCCGAGAAGATAACTTTCGACATAACTGTAAAGGATTACACTTATCTGCGCACCGACACAGAAGTATGTGCAGGGATAGCAATCATAACAGCAATGGAAGCTGCTCCCTCAAAGGCGGTCTCGCCTAAGGGATGCAAATTCGGGGGCGTGATAGAATTTGCGAATACATTCCCAGACGGCCCTCAAACTCTTACATTTGTTGCGTTTGACAAGTTCGGCCAGCAGAGTACAGAGAAAAAAGTAAGGTTTACAGTTGATAAAACCCCTCCCGAGTTTGTAGAGGGAAGCGCAAAACTCCTGGATGCAGTGGGAAGGCCGGTTACAATGATTAAGGGCATTGGCTCCATGCTGATGCTTGAAATCCGGGTAAAGGGGAATGACATCGAGGAAGTGACTGCAGACCTCTCAGACTTTGGATTAGAGGGCAGGAAAAAAGGGGATTGCAGGGAAGGAAAATGCTCGTGGGAGGTGCAGACCTACATTGAAGGCTCCGGCGTAACATCAATCAGCGTTCCATTTACAGCAACGGACATAAACAAAAACACGGCAGAATTTTCCGGCACAATTCAAATTGAGGTTGACAATGAAGGGCCTTCATTCTCGACGATTGAAGGGCCAACATCATCTTCAGGACAGCTTGTGTTAGGCAGGGAAACAACATTGGCAGTTTTAGTTGGGGAAGCTTCTTCATATAACCCTAAAGACATTAAGCTCGATTTAAGCGGTCTTGGAGGAGGAGTAATTTCTGCCGATTCCTGCAGCAATGGAAAATGCTACTTTAAGATACCCATTGCATTGGCATCCGGAACAAGGGGCACAATAAGAACAAGCCTTGATTCTGCAGACGCTTTTGGCAATCTTGCATCCAACTCGGTTGAAATACAGGTTACAGTAGACACAGACGACCCCGAATTTCTTGGATATTCTTACACTCCTAAATTCCCAACCATAAAGGAAGGGGTTCAGCTTGTCATAAATATCACTGAATTAACAACAATGCCCAGAGTTGCCGTTGATGCATCTGGAATATCAGACGAGATTTTCCCGGAAGAGATGCAGTGCGCGCTTGAAAATTCTGCAACCGGATTATGGCAGTGTTCTCTCCAAATAGGCAACCTGAAGAATATTAACGCAAAAGAGAGCATCAAACTAACTATCTTCGACGAAGCCAACAACACAGTTAAGCAGGAAGTTGAAATGGAAATATTCGAGTACGATGGCGAGGTTGAGCCGGATGTTTTTAGCGCATCTCAAAATCCGTTGGTTTTTCCAAAAAGCGTCGACCGTTTAGTCAGCTCTCAGATAGAGAATGCGCTCTTTATTTACCCTATTCTAAGGCCAAAAGTCCCGGATGCAGAAGTTCTGCAAATGGGTGTCGATTGCTCCGAAAGCCAGAACCTGCTTGTAAGCCGGGGCCACCTGCTAAACGATGATACCTTAGAGCCGATAATTGTTGCTGACACAAATCCAGAAACTTTTGGCAAAATAGAGCAGAGCTCTGCAAAGATAAAATGCAAGCTCATGCTTTATGTAAAGGGCAACGGCAAGGTTTACGAAAAGCCGCAGGAAGAGGACGTCGAGGGCAGCTTTGGCCTTTACAATTATCCCCTTGGTTACATTGATGAAGGCATTCAGGAAAAGATTGACGGGCTCAAGGGAGAGGTAAGAGAGCTTGACGACAGGATGGGCACAAGAAAGACAGCAGACAAAGCTCTTGAAACAATGTGCTCAATCGTAAAACCCATAAATCAGCTTAACAACCTGTTGCAGGCGCTTAGTGTAATTTTACAAGGAATTTCATGCGGTTTATCTTCGGTACCACTAACAAAAGGAGCTGGAATTTCTCTCTGGTCCGCTACCTGTTTTGTTGTCCGTCCCGTTGGCACATGGACAAGGCGTTTAGTCTGGGACCCTGCTCCAATCCCTGAGTTTACCACTATTCTTGGCTGGATGAACAAATGGGCGTGCAACGTCCACGAATGCAGATTCTGCGACCCTTATTTCCTGATGGATACTGTTAGGTCTTTCACAAATACTGGGTTGGAGGCTTTGGGGGCTTATGAGGGATTAAGAGGAATTTTTCAGGGCGAGGAATATGAACAGGCTCAGAAAAAGCTGAGCGAACTTGGAAAAGCTAAGGAAGAAGCAGAAAAAGCTGAAAAGACAAAGGAAGAAGCAGAAAAGGAAATCGCAGAAAAGGAAAAAAGTCGTGATACAAAAATTAAGGAAATGGAGCAAGCAGAAAAGAAGGCTAAAGAAGCAACAACAGACCAAGAAAAAAAATCTGCTGAGACAACTGCAGAAAAAGCTAGACAGGATGCACTAAACCTTGAGAAAGAGATTATGAAGGCTAATGGTATTATAAACGAGGCAAAGAATACTATTGCAAAATTAGGAGATGCAGAAAAAGCGTACCAATCATCATTTAAGGAACTATGGAAAAACACCCAAAGAGACTTCCTTAAGAATGAAGTTGATGCCGGACGGCTGAATGCAGAGATTTTGTCGGCTAAGTATAGATTAGAGAGAGTTAAAAAAGAAGGAAATCCAGATGAGCTAAAATCAGCAGAACGCTGGCTCGATATCCTGGAAGGCTTAAAGAGCGGAGAAGAGCTGGACATGGAAGGTGTGCCTCTTGGAGAGTTGATGGAACTGTCCAACAAAGTCCTTGCCCCAATTGATAAGCTAAATCCAGGACAAGTTGCGCCGGATGTGGGGAGAGAGCATTTTACCCCAGAAGAGGGTGATAAGATGGCAATTCCTCCCAGTACTTCTCATAATGGGGTATCTCTAACATCAGGCACTTTTGAGTTTAAAGGTGGCAAGTGGGGGCAACAAATAGACAGCAGTGGATTTCAGGAAATCACCGATACTTCAACGATAAACGCCTTAAACAGTTATACCCAACAGGTAAGAGACACAAGGGGAGTATACGGAAGAACAACAGACTTCATGACTCCATGGTACAAGCTATTGCGCAGCGATAATAAATTGGATTTAGAACCAGAAGACATTCCTCCAACTTGGTGGCGGGACCCCTACAAAAGCATCCATAATGCCGAGAATTGCTATTGCAACAGCGGAATAATATTTGCGTATGAAAAGGAAAAAAGGATTAAATGCGCCCAGATAAAATGCATTGAGGAAGTTTCAAAAGCAGGACTGCCAATCACACTGTGCGAGGAATCCGCAAAGGCAAGGCGCTGCATGTATGTTACAGGAGCTCCGTGGAAAGTGTTCGGAGACCAGAGCGATTTCTTCGGGGATTTGGCAGACTCGCTGCAGAAAAACATGGCAGACGAAATATTGGGTGTGATCGGTTTCGCATGCAGCATAGTAGGCTATGAACCCCTAATGACATGTGCAACCGATATCGAACCCTGCAGTCCAAAAACAAGTGCAGATACCTTCTGCTATGTGGTAAACGCAGCCCAGGGAATAAAGAGCTACTATGATGTCGTTGACAACGGATTTGTCATAGGCAGTCCTGAAAAGGATTTGGGGCCTGACACATGCGAGGGGATTGAGGGAATATGAAAAAGACTATTCTGCTGGCAGCCATAGCATTGGTGCTGTCATTTGACGTTATTGCATTGTTCGGAACCTCAGATTTTAACCCGAGAATTGAAGCCTGGTACCAGATTCCGGATTACGAAAAGGATATCTGCATGAAATACGGCGGCAAGGATGCTCCTGACACGAGTGTTAAGGGTGAAGCTTCATTTGTCTCGGAAATCACCATCGCAATCCAGGCATCAAGGCAGAAAGAGCCTGACAACAGGACCCTTTATGAAATTTCTTATTATGTTGAAACATTTTTGCGTGATGCAACCTACATAGTTCAGGTGAAAAATAAACTCACGGGAGACACAAAGAAAATTGTTGAAAAGGAGGAAGTTCTTGCCCATTCTGGAAAACCCGGATATCAAACCTTTTACGGCACGGAAGAGTGGGATTACGCGGAAATAAGGTACACGGAGCAGGGAGACTCAGAAAAGAAAATTAGGATAGAATTTGTGGAGAAAAAGCCGGAAAGGGCATCGAGGCTGCAATGACTAAGAAATCCCAGATTACATTTTTTATCATAGCTGTAATAGTGGCATTGCTTGTGTTTCTGATGGCCTACTTTTTAATCCCAAAAGAAAAGGAAGCAGGCCTTGCAGAAATCCCCGACTGGGCCATTCCCGTAAAGAACGAAGTCGAGTCCTGCATGCACTCATTGGCAGTTGACGCTTTGATAAAAATGGGGCAGCATGGCGGATATATAGACATGAAAGACGAAGAGATTAGCGGCAGGAAGTTCAACCTGGACATGGGAAACCCCACAGACTCTGATGCGGTGTCGATGGCATTAGCCCCCGTTCCAGTGCCGTATTGGTGGCATATGCAATCGCCCAATTACTGCAGTGTCTGCAAGGTCTCGTCTTTGATGCCGGCTTTGCAGGATATCGAGGGGCAGCTTGACAGGTACATACGGCGGAACATTCTCGAATGCGTTGGCAATTTCACGGAATTCAAAGAGCAGGCTTTCGGAATAAAGTTTCTTGAAGAGCCTAAGGTGTCTGCAACTGTTGCCGAGTATGATATCCCGATTGTCATGAAGTTTCCCGTAACTCTGTCCCAAAATAATGCGGAAGTTACTTTAGAAGACTATGAAACACGCATAGATTTCAAGCTCAGGGATTTTTATAAATTGGGAATAGACATTGTGGGCCAGGAGTCAAGTGCGCAGTTCCTGGAAAATATCATGATGAACCTGATTAATGTGCACTCAGGAACGGAATTCAACAAACTGCCCCCGATTGGAGACATGGACCATGAAAGCAGAATCACGACCTGGAGCCTGAAAGACGTGAAGTTTAATATTGAGAACAACATCATGCCCTATTTCAACTCCCTACAGCTCGGAAAAACAAAAGGTGCTAAGAAAATTGTCGTTCCTGGAGCCCCGGAAAATGCCTACAATACGCTCTACCTTGATTTTTTGGCTGCGGAATATCCAGATACCACGGTCCAGTTCTTCTACATGGATTGGCCAATCTACCTTGACATACACCCAAGGGACGGAGATAAAATCAAGCCAGATATAATCTCAAAGAAGTTTTTCATGGACATCGTCCCGGAATCAAGGACAAATTACTATGAGTTCTTCTATTCTGCATCTTTTCCGGTTATGGTCAGGATTCACAGGGAAAAGGTTATTGACAACGAATATGACTACGACCTTTTCTTTGCTATAGAGGGGAACATTCGCTCCAACAGGCATCTCCTCGACTGGCTTGGAGGGGAAGGTACTATGGGGATAACTAACCTGAACCTTAATACCACAACTGTGGGGACAGGAACAGAATCCATAGATTTAACAGCCAAAAAGCTCTTCTGCAGTCCGGAGCAAAGGCTTAGCAAGAACATCACTGTTAAAGTGTGGGATGCAAAAACCAAAGAGCCAATAGACAAGGCAACCATAACCTTTGGCTGCGGAAATTACGGCTCCTGCATGGTTGGAGAGGCAAAGCTGAATGAAAAGGGCGAGTCTGTGTTCAATGGCCCATTGCCGCTGTGCAAGGGTGGCCATATTTCTGCAGAGGCAGATGGGTATCATCCGGAAGTTGAGCCGCTGTCCACATCAGATGGAAAAGAAAAAGAAATAATCCTTAGCCTGGAGCCATACAGATATTTTCCGGTATCCGTTAAAAGGTATAACCTGACTTTAAACCGTACGCTGGGTCCAGAGGTAACCATATACCCTTACGGTACGGGATACCGCATAAAAAAGAGCCCTACATGCTGCAAGGAGCCTGAAGACTTGGGGCAAGGGGAGATGGTGCAGTTGGAAATCTCAAAGATACCTGACCCATGGAAACTTTACGAGGTGCCCTTGGAGCAGGGATTGGGCATTTCTCCGGGCGCGCCAGGCAATGTTACCAAACTGATACCTGGAAAGTATCGCATAAACCTGGTGTACATAAATGAAAATAGTTACAACATCACAAAGGGCTGCAAGCTCATCTGCAGGGATGGGGAATACCTTGGGGATGAATGTGAGGATGAAGATGAAATGCAGCTGGAGCCAAAAGAGAACCAGCCAATGTTGCCATCGGGAGGAGCATGGATAAACGAAACTGTTGGAGAGTGGACTTTAACGGAAAGGGACTTGGATTCGGGAAAAGGGGCAATTGAGTTTTACATTTTAAAATTGCTCAAGATAGAGTGCATCGACAACCAGCATTGCATACTGAATTCGCCCTTTGAAACCCCAAGATGCGTGGATATAAGCGAGCTCCAAAACCTGGACAAGTACAATGTATTGTTCCAGAACTATCTCAAGCCAAAATTCATCTAACCCTGCTGCATTTCAGATATCTGCTTTAATGTGTTGCAGCTTCTCTTAAGCTCTTCATTAAGTATCACATCGCAGACTGCATAGTCGTTTGCCGCAGTTCCATAATTGAAGTAGCATGAATCGCGCTTAACATCATTAGTAATCTTTCTGCATGATTCATACTGACCAGAAAGCTTTGAGACTTCAGCGTAGCAGCCGTCCCTGTTGCGCTCCTCTTCCACATTTCTGCAGTGGCTATCGTCCATCTGGCCAGTTGCCAGGTCAATGTAACAGCTATCTTTGTAAAAGGATGTTAAATATTTGCTGCAGTAGCTTTCCGCAAGCTTTGCATCGCTTTTGCTTATGGCCTTTATCTTGTAAAGAATGTCTCCCTGGCTTAACCCGTAAAATGGGTCTCCGGAATTTGTACAATCTATTTCGCACTCCTCGCCGGACTCGCATACGGCATTTCCGCAGCATGGAGATTTTGCTTCATGGGTGCATATATAGTTTGTCTGCGCTCCGCAAAT
>JACQSR010000018.1 GCA_016211215.1 Candidatus Woesearchaeota archaeon | reverse complement strand
TTGGGCATAAGAGAAACCTTCATCTCTCAGTCTAAAGAACTCTCTCCTAGAATCTCTTTTCTTCATTCATACCACCCAAACCGTATTAGAAATTGACTGCTTTATAGGGGGGTGACATATGTCCCTGCGGAGCACATTGAGTGAATGCATAGCAACTTTTTTAAATAGCCCTGAGTTTTCCAGGCAGGGATGGATGACAAAAAAGAGAAGGATGACGAAATCTCGATAGACTTCAGTAAAATAAAGAATTTTTTCTCAAAAAGCTCTGAAGGACCTCAAAAGGCATCAGATGACATAGACCTTTCAGGCGTCAAGGAAGGCGTTATGCAGTCGTATAAGGCAACAAAAGGCTTTCTTTCAAAGTACGGCATTTTCCTGCTTGTATTGATTCCGCTAATACTGTCAATCTACCTCAGAATCCAGCCGCAGTACCTTCCGGCAACAGATGATTGGGCGAAAAATGTCGTTTATAATTCTTACAAAGACCAGATTGGGAACCAGGTGAGGCAGCAGTATCCGAATCTTCCTGACCAGAACATCAATGCATTGGCGGACAGGGAGTTTGAGAGCTTTCTGGCAAAGAACGGAGCGCAGGTTGAGAGAGATGTCAACAGCGCGTCGCAGTACTTCAAATCCCAGTTCAAGGATGATAACGGGGACACTTACCTTATAGCAATAGACCCTTTCTTCTGGCTGAGGCACGCCAGAAATGTATTGAACAACGGGCATCCCGGAGACATACTGAAAGATGGCAAGCCGTATGACACTTACATGAATTCTCCGACGGGCCGTTTTGTTCCTGCAGACATGTTTCACGCTTACTTAATCGCATACCTTTACAAAATCTATTCCTTATTTAATCCCGACGTTTCGCTGATGCACATTTCCTTTTATGTTCCTGTGCTTATTTCAGCCCTTGCGGTAATTCCTGCATTCTTTGTGGCGAGGAGGATTGCAGGTGATTTTGGGGGCCTGATTGCCGGCATAATTGTTGCGGTGCATCCTGCATTTCTTGTGAGGACACTTGGAGGGATTTCAGACACCGATGGCTACAACGTCTTTTTCCCCCTTGTCATAACCTGGCTTTTCCTTGAATGCATGGGGGCAAAGTCGCTAAAGTACAGGATACTGCTTGCTGCGCTAAACGGCTTCTTTGTGGGACTTTACGCGTTTTCATGGTCCGGCTGGTGGTACATATTTGACTTCCTGCTTGTTGCCATCATAGCTTACATGGCTTATTATGCCATTATCCACAGGGGCGAGTTTAAGATTGGAAAAATTCTTGGCCAGCAGTCAATCAAGAATGCGCTGATAGTGCTTGCCGCATTTTTCCTGTTTTCCGGAATATTTGTCGCAATATTCACCAATGGGGAGATATTTTACAAGGCAACCATAGCAAGGCCGATAGGATTTACAAAGCTTAAGGAAGTTGGAATAAGCACGGTATGGCCCAATGTTTACACGACAGTTGCAGAGCAGACTCCCGCGTCCCTTAATTCGGTAATAGACCAGACAGGGATAGGCAGTTTGTTCCTGTTCTTCCTATCGCTGATTGGCATGGTACTGCCGCTGGTGAGGAGAAAGGCTGAAGCCCAGACAAAGTGGCTTTACATTCTTGGATGCGGGGTATGGTACATAGTGATACTTGCACTAAGGCCCCAGAACTTGCTGCTGTTCCTCGGCCTTATCAGCATTCCGATTGCAATACTTTTCATAATATCCATAATAAAGAGGGAAGACCTCGAGGACATAAACCTTACAATGCTGCTTATAATGTGGTATGTGTCAACCATATATGCAAGCACCAAAGGAGTTAGGTTCACGCTGCTCATAGTGCCTGCGTTTGCGCTTGCTCTTGGAATATCTTTTGGGATACTATCTGATTATTTCTCAAAATTCTTCAGGGACATCCTGAAAATAGACGGGAGGATAGCAAGGCTGTCCGTTGTTCTTGTGTTCCTGATGCTTTTGGTTTATCCTGTGAATGTTCTAAGCTCCTCGTACAATGCCGCAACTGCGCAGGTGTCGGACATGAATGATGGGTGGTGGAACTCGCTGGACAAGATAAACAGGGAAGCATCCAAAAATTCCATTATAACATCGTGGTGGGACTTCGGGCACTGGTTCAAGTACATAGGGAACAGGCCGGTTACTTTTGACGGTACATCCCAGGATTCACCTCCCGCGCACTGGGTCGGAAGGATATTATCAACAAGCAATGAAGACGAGGCTGTTGGAATACTGAGGATGCTTGACTGCGGGGCGAATACTGCATATGACAAGCTGCTTCCTTCAGTCAATGACGTTGCGAAGACGATAGATATCATACACCAAATTGTGGTGCTTGGAAAGGATGATGCGGGAAAGGTTCTGCTGAATAAAGGCCTAAGCCCAGAGCAGGCGGATGAAGTACTGAAGCACACCCATTGCGAGCCGCCTGAGGCTTACTTTGTGGCGTCGGAGGACATGGTCGGAAAGTCAGGCGTCTGGGCGCATTTCGGCAACTGGAATTTTGACAGGGCATTGATGTACAACACGCTGAAGAGGCCCGAATACGCAAGCGACTTCAAAAAGGGCGTTGACTTTTTGGTGCAGCGCTTCAACATGACCGAGCAGCAGGCAAGCAATGTTGCATATGAAATACAGAATCTAAAGACGAGCGAGGATGCAAACAACTGGATAGCCCCATGGCCCGGATACCAGTCGGGTGCAAAGGCATGCAGAAAGCTGGCCGATAATGAAATTGAATGCGATTCCATTCAGGGAGCAAAAATCAGGGTGAACCTTGAGACCCTTCAGGCAGATGTGCAGACAGGAAACGGCATCATGCACCCCAATGCGCTCTGGCTTGCAACCAAAGATGGAATGAGGGAAAGGAGCTTCAATGACACAATAGGCGTAAGCATAGTGGTTTTCCCGGATGGAAATAACTATAGAAACATAGCAGCCAGCCCAGAAATAGCCGGCGGAATGTTCACGAGGATGTTCTTTTTGGCAGGCCATGGCCTTGAGCATTTCAAGCCGTTCAGCTACCAGACTACTGTCGGAGGGGGCCAGATATACATCTACAAGGTTGACTGGAACGGAAGCGGCATGAATTTATTGCCAGCATTCAAGCAAACCGGAAATGCTACTGCGGGTTAGCCCACAAGCTCCACCTTGAATGAATTTGGTCCCAATGCCTCTGTTCTTACCTTCTTTCCGACCTTTGCACCAAATTCCTGAAGCTTGTCCGGCAAGGTAAGCCCCATAGAGTTCCCAATCTTGATTATCCTTCTCTCAGAATCAATTATGGAGTGGAGCTGCTTTAGCCTTGCATATCTCTCTGCCTGTTCCTTTGTTAAGGTTGTAAAACTGCATTTCGGGCAGGCCATGGCGTCGGTTTCAAAACTGCCAAAAACAGTCTTTTGCTCTGCCAGGAATCCTCCGCAGTCGCACCTTAGTTTCCTTTGTTTAGCCATTTTGTTGGATTTTTCGCGTTCAAAGTTCATTTCTGTACGCTAAGAACTAGCAGGGACTGAGAAATTAATGTCAATTGGAAGATCGAGCTTTATGTCTTCGATTTTCCTTGAACGCTTTTTAAACCCGATAACTCCTACACTTCTTACTTCGTTTGTTTTTTCATCTATCCTAAGGAAGACTCCCGGTTCTATTTCGGACGCATAGCATTTCGTCGGCTTGCCTATAGATATCTCCAGGAAGTCACCCTCCTCGTCATAATGCAACCTCATTGGACCCTTCATTTTATGTTCCTTACAAAGTAGGATGTAATTATAAAGCCCTCTCCGTTTAAATACTTAACTATTACCAGCAGATATCCTGCCAAAGGCTTCTGTTTTAAGTGTTTGTAGTAATATTTCACTTCCTCATCAAATTCGTAAGATTTAATTTGGATAGGATTTTCCAATGTTTCCTTTATTTCTTCTATATGGGGAGCAACTTCCGGGTGCTCTTGGTTAATGTGCGTCCATCTTTCCTGCGATAAGGATATTTTTCTACCACTTTTATCCTTTATCTCGAATATTTTAGGCATAAAGGTACATTTATGGTTAATTGTTTTTAAGTGTTTTGGGGCGGCATCTCACCTTAACAACCGCCATGCAATTGAGTAAGGCATAATAATTTAAATCTCCGGAAAATTACTAATTCTATGAAGCAGAATACATGGGCCGTAATCGCTGCCTATAACGAAGGGCAGAGGATTGGGAAAGTTCTTGAGAAGACAAAGGGATTTGTGGACAAAATAGTGGTGGTTGATGACGGAAGCTCTGACAACACATATGAAATTGCAAGCAGAAACGCAGTTACGCTTCAGCATGTCGTGAATTTGGGAAAGGGGGCTGCGCTGAAAACTGGGTGCGATTATGCGGCAAGGGAAGGTGCATCCATCATAGTTGTTTTGGATGCGGATGGACAGCACGAGCCACGCGAAATACCCCGGTTTATATCGGAGCTTAAGGATGCCGACGTAGTGTTTGGCTACAGGAGGCTTAACAAAAAAATGCCTGCCGTGCTTAGGTTTGGAAACTGGTTTATCAACAGCGTGTGCGGGGTTCTGTTCGGCATTAGCCTGAAAGACACACAATCAGGCTATAGGGCCTTTAGGGCGGATGTTTACAGGAAAATACGCTGGAGCGCGGTTGATTACTCGATGGAAAGCGAAATGATTGCAAAGGTCGGGAACAACCATCTCCGGTACAGGGAAATTCCGATAGAGACAATATACGGTGACAGGTACAAGGGAACTACCGTATGGGACGGGATAAAGATTGTGTTCAGCATGATATGGTGGAAGATTGCAAAATAATTTAAATGGGATAAGGGGTGATGCGCCATGATACTTGGAATTCAGATACTGGGGCTGCTTTTCGGCATATTCATGATATACACCTCTTTCGTGCATTTCAAGAGGAATGAATTTTCAGCGAAGGCATTCGGGGTGTGGACTGCGCTGTGGGTAGTGTTCATCCTGATAACATTGTTCCCTGCTTTAGTTGACCCGATTGTGGGTGGCCTTGATTTTGCGAGGAGAATGGATTTTTATATCGTGCTTGGCTTTATGTTCCTCATTGGCGTTGTTTTCCTCAACTACACTCTGCTGAGAAAGAACCAGAAAAAGCTTGAAGAGGTTGTGAGGAAGACTGCGTTTGAAAGGAAAAAATGAACGTAAGGCTTACAAGATTCCTGGACAGGTATATTGGCGGGTTGTGGTGCGTGCTTCTAGGGCTGTTTCCCGGGAGAGGAAAGGCCGCAAATGGAAAAATCCTGGCGATACAGCTTTGGGGCATTGGCGAGTCAATACTGACACTTCCTGCGCTTCATGAGATGAAGAACGTAAAGGTGCTTGCCACAGAAAGAAACAGGGATGTATACAGGGATTTTGACGTTGATGTGATAAGCACGAGCCCCTTTGCGGTTTTGCGCTACATAATAAAAAACCGCAATTCTTACGGCACTGCAATAGACTTCGAGGAGTACCTCAATGTGTCTTCGATAATCTCCTATTTTGTTGCAGGAAGAAGAGTGGGGTATTCCCACGGCTTAAGGTCGAGGCTTTATACCGATAAGGTAAAATACAACGACAGGCAGCACTGCTCGCAGACATTTATGGATTTGCTGAAGCCCCTTGGCATTGCAAAAAAAGTGAAAGGTCTTACCCAGCTGAAATACAGTTCCCGGGATAAGCAAATAGTTGATGACTACCTGCTGAAGAAGGGGGTAAGGAAAAAGGATTTTCTTGTTGGTATTGCAGTTGGGGTTGCGGAAAGCGCTCCGTCAAGGATTTGGCCGAAGGATAGGTTTGCAAAGCTGTGCGACATTCTGATTGGCGCTAAAAAGGCAAGGATAGTGTTCATGGGGTCAAAGTCGGAAGCAAAGATGCATGACGATGTTGCAGGCCTGATGAAAGGCAAGCCCATAAACTCATGCGGGGAATTTACGCTGCAGCAGAGTTTTTACCTCATCAAGAGATGCTCCCTCCTTATAGGCAACGATTCCGGGCCGATGCACATTTCAGCAGCGATGGGAACAAGAACAATAGGATTGTTCGGGCCCAATCTGCCGGTTAGGTTCGGGCCTCTGAAAGGGACAGGCATTTACAAGGGGGAAATCTGCAAATACAGCCCCTGCATTAATGTTCACAAGGGGGAAATACCGAACTGCTACTACAGGGGCGAGGATTACCAAAAATGCATGAAGAGCATATCTGTTGAAGATGTCGTCTCACGAATCTAACCACGAGGAGAAGGTTTTGCTTTCGGGAGTAGTGGTAAACTTTGTGTTTTTTTTGGTTGAGCTGGCAGGAGGATTGCTGTCTAATTCCATAGCAGTAATATCTGATGCACTGCATGATTTTACCGATGTTATTTCTTTGTTCTTCTCATGGTGGGTTGAAAGGATTGCAAGGCAGCACAGGCATCCGAGGTTTGAAAGGCTTAAAGTTGCAGTTGCTTTCGCCAATGCGCTTGCGTTGGTTATAGGCTCTCTGTACCTGATTTACGAGGCCGTCGGAAGAATATCTTCGCCGGAGCCTGTGGAAAGCAGGCTGGTTATTGCGCTGGGCGTAATTGGGATCTCCTTTAACAGTTTTATATTCTACAAATTGCTTAAATCAGAAAGAAAAAACATAAACATAAAAGTCCTTATACTGCATTACGCGCAGGATGTTCTCGGCTGGGTTACAATTTTGGGTGGGGCAGTTGTAATGTACTTTACAGGATTCTTCTGGATAGACAGCGCAATAACTGTTCTCTATTCAGTAATCATACTTGTTATCTCCCTGAGATTTCTGTGGCAGAGCGGGAAGATGCTGGCAGGATAATATTACTGGTAAATTCAATAAAAATGTTTACTTGGATTTTTTTCCATAATGTTCTCTCATAGCCTGCATATCCCTTTGATATTTAACTTCTTTATCTCCGCCATACAATATTCCTGGCCTTACTTCAATGGGGTTTCTGACTCTGCCCCCTTTTAATTCTCTTTTAAGATATTCTAAGCAGCCATTAAGGTACTTATCATTATTTCTAATATGTATGGTGGGAGTTTTTTGTTTAATAGCCACTTCAAATGATTTTAATAAGCGATTTATTTTCGGATTTGAACCATTCAATATTTTTTGGTAAGTTTCCTTCTTCATTGTTCTATTTTCGATTAACTCCTGTAGTTCGTAAATTTTACAACCGGTTATACGATATTCACTTTCGGAGGGAAGGCGTGAGTTCCAACCACGAATCATTTTCTCAAGACCATCCAAAAAACAAAAAACAGGGTCCATTGCGAGGCAATATTTCAATAATCGCTGATCGTCGTAAAAACTGTGACCTATTTCTTCAAAATAGAAATTATGCCTATTTTCAAGGTATACATCAACTTGATTAATCATTCTTTGTAAATTAATTTTGAAGTTGGATTTTTGTTCTTCTGCACGGCGTAGGTCTCCTCTCCTACCAACATATATGGTGGGAGTTTTCCAAGTTATTGTTAAATCCTCCAATAATCCAATTACGTCTTCTCTGGAATAACTTTTTCCATCCGGAATAACCGAGCTTATATCCGGTGAGCACTCGTTACTTATTCTCTCAAGGTCCTCAAGTCTCTTGGAAACCATCAAAATAATATTCCCTGTTTTCTTAGTCAAACCTCTTTCTTCTTGTTCTGGTGTTATTCCCTTATGCTTCCTATCTAAATCAGAAGGGTTCACCCATTTTCCAAATTCTGGATAATCCCCGTTTAATTCAATTTTTCCCGGTGGGTTATAGACCATTTGTTTTCGTCGATAGGTCATTTTGTTACCTTTTAGTAGTTGTCTAATGGGGATGTGGATGCAAGGATTATTTATACTTTTCTATTACTTTATCTTAATTTTTTGGATAGATTTATATATTTCCTTAATAATTAAGATAAAAATGGCAATAAAGAAGGTTAAAACCGAAGAATTAAGGGATATTGACAGCACTGACCTGAAAATATTGGGTTATCTGGGGGAGAATTCACGAATAAGGCTCATAGAGCTTTCAAAAAAGATAGGGCTGTCCATCGATTCCATCAAGAAAAGGATTCAAAAACTGGAGGAAGGCAAAGTAATAACCAAATATGCCCTGCAGGTTGACTCAGCCGCCATCGGGCTTCCAATTGGGGTTCATATATACCTGAAGCTGAAGGACATCAAAGAGAAGGATTATGAAAACCTGATTCAAACACTGAAAAAAGACCCAAGAGTAATAAACCTAATGGCAATGGCGGGGGACTACGACATTTACATTGTAATGCTGGTAAAAAATGTGGCTGACCTGGAAAAAAGAAAGCTGAGGATAAGGCAGCAGTTCAGCCAAATTATAGCAGACTGGAAGGAAGTTCTTGTTGCCCAGATTTATAAGCTAGAGGAATATTCATTTGGTTAACTATCTCGGAATCCTATGCCCATGCGGGTCTCTTTTTGGGTGATTGAGAACCCTGTTCATTTCCGATGCAACATTAACTGGGGTGATGTGCTCGTATTTGTGCGCAAAATCGTGGACATGCTCTGTTGGAATATCCGCCTTTTCGACCAGGTAAGTTTCCCAGAGCCTGTGGACTTTTATAAGATAGGTTGCCCTTTTCATTCCCAGCGGCGATAGCCTGACAAGGCTACCTTTCACATTTGCCAATTTTTGCTTTTCCAGAGTGCTTACTACAGACGGGTGCTCAGCCTTTTCTATTCCAACATAACCTTTTCCGTCCGAGAGCCTGTAAACTGAAAGCAGGCAATCCTCAAGCATGGTGTTTAGCGCAATTCTGCGCTTCCTTATTGTTTTCCAGATAACACCTTCCCTGGGAGAGAACAAAAATGCAAGGAGGAATATCAGCCCCGCAACAAGCACCATCATTGCGCCTGAGGCGACATTAAGGTAGTAGGAGAAGTAGAGGCCGGCCAGCGAAGACACAATGCCGATTCCGGCTGCAACAAGCATCATATGGGAAAGCCTCCTTACGAGGAGATAAGCGGCAGCCCCGGGGGTAATCAGCATTGCAATGACAAGCACTATGCCTACTGTCTGCAGGGATGCCACAATTGTAACTGAAAGGAGAAACATCAGAAGGTAGTGGAAGAAAGAGGTTGGCAATCCTATTGAGGAAGCCATTATCGGGTCAAAGGCGTGAAGCAAAAGCTCCTTGAAAAGCAGGATTATGGTTACAAGCACCACCAACCCCGAAACTGCCGTGATAATCATATCTGTTGTGGAAACTCCCAATACATTTCCAAAAAGGATGTGGTACAAATCAATGCTCTTTGCCCTAATCAGGCTAAGAAGCAGGATTCCAAAAGCAAAGGCTGTTGTGAACATTACGCCAATGGCAGCGTCTTCCTTGACTTTGCTGTATTTTGTGACAAGGCCTATTCCAAGCGCGGTTGCAATTCCCGTAAACAGCGCCCCGATGAAAAATGGGATATTGAGCATGAAGGCAATTGCAACTCCGGGCAGGACTGCATGCGAAATTGCGTCGCCGAGCAAAGCCCATTTCTTTACAACAAGATAGCAGCTCAGTATGGAACAGACAATGCCGACAAGAAGAGAGGCTATTAAAGCCCTTACCATGAATTCATACTGGAATGGGTCGATAAGGTAGCTTATCATTGCTGCAGCTCCTCGAGCAGGGTAAGCCTTCCGGTGTATGTTTTTTGGATTATTTCCTGATTCAGCAGCTTGGGATTGCAGTAGGCAATAAGCCTCTGGTTTATCAGAGCAACCTTGTCGTAATTTTTTATGCTCTCGGTGAGGTTATGGTTTACCACAATAATTGTCTTTTGGCCCTTCAGTTTATGAAGAAGCTGCCAGATGGACTTTTCAGTTGTTGCGTCTATGCCGACAAAGGGCTCGTCGAGCATTAATATCGGGGTTTGCTGGACAAGGGCCCTTGCAATGAAAACACGCTGCTGCTGGCCTCCGGAAAGCTGCCCGATGCTCCTGTCCGAATACTGGAGCATGCCGACTTCCCGCAATGATTTTCTGGCAATTTCATGGTCAGTTTTTTTTGGCCTCCTGAACATGCCAATCTTTTTGTACCTGCCCATCGTTACAACATCGTTCACCGTTACCGGAAAGTCCCAGTCAATCTCGCTTCTCTGGGGAATGTAGGCAATCAAATGCCTGGCATCGCTTACGGCCTTTCCGAATATTGATACATTGCCTGAGTCTATGGGAAGCAGGCCAACCATGGCCTTCAGCAATGTGCTTTTTCCTGCGCCGTTCGGCCCTATAATCCCGACTATCTGCTTCTCCTTAATTTCGATGCTTACTCCCCTAATTACCGGCTGCCTGTCATAGCTTACGGTCAGGTTTTTTGTTTCAATGGCATTCATTTCAGCGCCTCGACTATATTTTCCACATTCGTTTTTACCATCTTAATATAGGTATCTGCGCCGCTTCCTTCGGGGCCAAGTGAATCCCCATAAAGCGGCTTTCCGAGCTTTACGTTTGCCTCAGCTGCGACCCTTTGCATAAGTTTTGGGTTAATTGTGGTTTCAAAAAATACAGCAGGAACCTTCTCGGAATTAATCTTGTCGACCAATAAAGCTATCTCTTTTGCAGATGGCTCGTCTTCTGTCGTAATTCCCCATATGCTGCCTATAACTTTAAAGCCGTAACGTTTGCCAAAGTAGGCGTATGCGTCATGCGTTGTAACAAGCTTTCTTTTCTCCTCGGGGATTTCTGCAACCTTTGATTTAATCCATTCATCCAGCTCTTCAAGCTGTTTGATATAGCTTTCCGCATTTTGCCAGTAATATTCTGCATTTTCAGGATCGAATTCTGACAGCGAATCCCTGATGTTTTCAACATACGTAACTGCATAAACAGGGTCCATCCAGAGATGCGGGTCAGGGTCGCCTTTTGGGCTTTTCATCGGCTCCAGATTTCTTGCCACCTGAAATGCCTGCCTTGAGCTGCCCGCATTTTCAAGAATCTCAAAAAGCCATTTTTCAAGGTTGAAGCCGTTGTAGAAGACTATATCCGACTCTGCAATCTTCTGGACATCTCTGGGAACCGGCTCGTATATGTGCGGGTCGGAGCCAACGGGAAGCAGCGGTACTGCCCCTATTTTGTCTCCGGCAACGTTTTTAACGAAATCGTTGATGATGTTGATGGTTGAGATGGCTGTTTTTTTCCCATCATCGGTTTTTTCGCAGGAGGAAAGCAGCAAAGCTATAACAAGGACTGCAATGAGGGCTGTTTTTTTATTTATCATCTTATCTTTGGCAATGGCTTGCCGTGCGGGCAGTATTGCGGGTTGTTGAGGAACGACCTTAGCTTTTCAATTGCAGAGTCAGAAAAGGCGTGTTCCAGCTTATGCGCCTCTTCATGGACATCCTTCATCTTAAGCGAGGTGCGCAAAAAAACTTCAATGAGGCGGTGCTTGTAGGTCATTTTTCTTGCAAGAATCTTGCCTTTCCTTGTGAGCTCAAGGGTTGAGTACCTTTTTGGCTTAAGAAGATTTTCTTTTACAAGCTCATCAAGACGTTCTGACACAGTTGACTTTGCCAGCTTCATGTATTTTGCCACTTCAATTGCCTTTACGTTCCTTTTGTGCTTTTCCTGCAGGTGGTCAATTGCCCTGAGATAATCTTCCCTTTTGGGAGTCATTAAAGTTCGTATATACGAACTTCTATATAAAGGTTTGGGGTAATCCAAAGTTTTTTAACCTGCCCGACACTCCCCCACAACATGGTAGGGGAGATAATCGTTCCGCGGTCCGAGCGTGATACTACGTGTGGTACTATAGTTGATAAGACGGCAGGGAAATTTACTGTGGTATCACTGGTTCCGTACAGCCATGTTTCCGAGGGTGGGATTATAAGCAGGCAGGCCGGAGTGCCAAGAACAGCTGCGTTTATTGCCGATTCGCCTTGGAATGTGATGGAAGCTCTTTTTAATGATTTTACAGTAACACGCTATAATGGATGTGAGCTATATTCCCGCGATAATCTTTATTCATTTACGCCTATGAAGGGGATTGGGATTGACCCTGTAGAAAGGATTTACGGAATCAATGGCGATTTGGCGGAGCTTTTGGAACATGAGGGGTTGAAGGAGGTTAGAAGGAAATCTCCAATCAGCAGGGACGATGCTAAAGATATTATGATTTACCTCTCTGGTTTTTTTAATTTAGGTTATTCTAAACAGGAACAGAGAGACAGAAGGGAGATAATTGATATAATCTCCGGGGTCACTAAGGTTTCACCGCTCATCAAGATTTTTTGACTAAGTGTAGCAAAGGAAACCTCTCCAGCAATTCTTGAACCGTCCGGTTCTGGTGTCAAGCGAAAAACGACCACCATCGGTCAAAGACCGATGGCATGCTCGCTCCCTTCGGTCGCTCGGGTCGTTTTTCTGGACCCTCAATTTTCCATAGTTTATTCCACCATTCAGAGAATGGTGGAAAATTGAGATTTTACAACAACTTTTTTCCTTAGAGAAGCAGTGATGAAAAAATCCAATCTTTGTGAAGCAGAGATGTGAATTCTAAAACCCCTATAAATTGATGTTACTGGATTTATGGTTTAGGCAGGATTACTTCAACGTCCTCTCATAATGTTCTAGGATTTTTGGCAGCAATTTCGGGACTTTTCTGATGATGCTAAAGTGGCCGTCTCCCAGCAGGTATTGTTCCGGCCTTCCCCAGGCTTCCCACAATGCATTTCTTGAATGGGCAGGAATGGATTTGTCATGTGCTGCACTTACTATAAGGAGATTTCCTGCCTTATGGGGAGCGGCTAAATTGCAGGGCTCAATGTCCGAAACGTCTTCTTCCCTCAAATCGCCGAGGCAGGAGTAGAGGTGCCTTACGAGTTTGCGTGGGGAGTGCTTGAGCAAATAGGGAAGATTACCGCCGCCCATTACCAGGCATGCGCTTGTGAATCTATCGTCAATTCCATAAACAACGCTTGAGAAGATTGCGCCAATGCTAATGCCGAGGATGCCTATCTTTTCCTCGGTTGCAATGTCAGCAATGCCTCTTGCATCCGTAACTGCATTGCGAAAAAATTCCTTCAATGATAATAGGTCGTATTCGATGTTTAAAACACTCTCAATGCCTTCAGGAAGATTGTCTTTTCTCAGCGGGGCCTCAAGTTCGTATGCGCTGATGCCGTTGCTCGCCAAATAACGGCAAACAGGCTGGGCGAAGTTGTAGCCAGAACCGCGTTGGGGAAGAACAATTACTGCAGCGTCATTTGAAGCGACGTAATGCCATGCCTTGCTTTCATGGTTTCTTGAAAAAGGATTTCTTACCCCGGGTTTATAGGTGATTTCCTCGACTTTAATTGAACCGTCAATGCCGATTAAGTATTTCTCAGCTGCGTGAGCAAGAAGGTTCATCGCATGGTTCCATGAGGCGTTTTTGCTAATCCGCTGTGGTCGAACTTCAGTTTCTTTAATGCTTATTATCTCCAGTGGCTCATGGTCGAGTGGCATATTGGTGAAGAATCAGCTATTTTTTAAAAATGTATCCGAACTATTCGGTATTGCAGCCGCTCTTCTGGCTTAGAGTTTCAAAAGACAATTCCCCGCTAAGCCTGCTGCCGTCTGAAAACTCCCATGTTGGATATCCCTCAATCTTTGCGTCCTTGCAGATTTGGGTCTGGCCTGCGCGGTTGGGCAAAGAGCATTCAACATAGGTGACATATTTCCAGCTATCGCCGAACATCTTCTCCTGGTTCTGGCAGTGCGGGCACCAGTATGCGCCGTACATTTTCACGCCTTTTTCCGAGAGGCATTTTGCCAATGTATCATAGTTTTTTGTGGAACAGCCTAAGAGCAGAAGCGCAGGCACAATCAAGACAACCAACCAGATTAAAAGTTTCATTTTGGGATATATCTTAAGTAGGTATATAAATCTTTATTTTTGTCTGCGAGAAGTTATGTTAGATACTCCTGACAAAAAATCACCCTGTCTGGAATCGCACTTCCTTTGTGCCGCCAATTGAGAGGTATATGTGACAGTATGTATCCATTCTTGCCCCATACTCTACACTGTTGTTAACCAGAACAGGCTCCAGCGAATCCCTAATCCGCCAAACTATGCCTCCCTCAAGATTATCTCCGTTAGAAGGGCAACGAGCCAGCTCTTGCGGAAGCCATTCACACCCTCTAACGGCCTTTATCGCCCTGATTTTAACTTCATCTGTAAGCGGAGCCTTTTCAATGCCCTTAACCACATCATCAACACTTGGCATATCTGCATCACCCAAAATAATTTCACTAGTGGGTAGTAATTTTATTTATAAATCTTGTGGTTTCAAAGCCAAAAATTTATATCCTTGCTTAATGAGGGGTGATGCATGGACCACAAACAGCGTGTTGCAATTGTTTGCGCATCCTCAAAAGGGCTGGGGAAGGCGTGCGCGGAAGCCCTTCTAAGGGATAATGCCCAAGTTGCAATATGCTCGCATGACAGCAAAAATCTTGATGCAGCAAAAAAGGAACTGGAGAGAAAATACAAAAGGAAGGTTCTTGCGATAAGATGCGACTTAACCGAGAAAAAAGACGTCGAAACAATGGTTGGAAAAGTGATTGAAACTTTTGGCACGGTACATATACTTTTCAACAACACTCCGGGGCCAAAACCGGGAAATTTCTTTGACTTTGGGGATGAAGACTGGAAAGAAGCCCATGACATGCTTCTTATGCCTGCAGTAAGGTTGCATAGGCTAGTGCTGCCAATAATGAGGAAGCAGAATTTTGGAAGGATTATAAATTCAACTTCGATTGCGGTAAAAGAGCCGATTGATTCTTTGATACTGTCGGATGTTTACAGGGTGGGGATAATAGGCATGGCAAAAGTTCTCTCAAAAGAGTTTGCGAAGGACAACGTTTTCATAAACAATGTATGCCCTGCTGCATTCAGGACGGAAAGGTACATGCAGATTATGAAGCTGAAAACAACGGCAAAGAAATCACTTAAGGATATTGAGGAGGAAATTGTAAAAGGAATTCCAATTGGAAGGCTTCAGAACCCGATGGAGCTCGGAAATCTTGTGAGCTTTCTTGCATCAGAGCAATGCTTTATCACAGGAACTACCATTTCAGTTGACGGCGGGGCTTCCAGGGGTTTATTTTAAGCCGCAAATTCTACGGATTTTCCGGACGAGGGTATAAATATTGCCCAGTGTTCCCTTCTTGAATGGCTCGGAAGTACTATTTGGACACATCAATTTGGTTGGACTTCTTTGAGGATAGAAATGAGCCTAACATCCCCAAAGGTGAATGGGCCCGTAAACTTTTGGCTAAAGTTACGGAGAATAATGATAAGATAGTCTATTCAGACATTATTGTGCTGGAACTTGGCATAGCGGGCTATTCGCCCCATGAGATTGAAGGATTGTTCAGGGAAATCGGGCCAATACTCCTATTTACCGAATCAACCGAAAAACAGGTAAGGAAGGCAAAAGACCTGTCAAATAAACGGAATTTGCCGCAGGGAGATGCCTTACATGCCCTTATTTCAAGGGATTGCCGGGCAACATTGGTGACGCTGGACAGGCATTTTAAGAAATTGCTGGACATAGCTGAACCGACAATGCCCCAAGACATTATTTAACGTCAAACTTGCTCTCAAGAATCTTGAAGGCTTTTTCACGTGCAGCGTGCAACTCACCATCACTTGTTTTTCTTTTTGAGGCCCCTTTCAGCATGTAAAGGTTTCTCAGTATCTTCTCTTTTTCCAGCCTGGAGAGTTTTTCCCTTACCGCTTCCCTTATAAACTCTGCTTTAGTGGAGTACCTGTTCTTCTTCATCACGTCTTCCATTGTATGGATAAAATCCTCATCAAACTTAACGCATATGGCTTCCATGGGATTACTAAGTATTACTAAGTATTTAAGCCTTTTGTTTCCTGTAATCCTTCCCATACCACTCCCTGAAGAACTCTTTTAGGTAAAATTCCATGAACTTATGCCTTCTTTCTGCAATCTTTCTTGCAGTTTTTGTGTTCATCCTGCCTTTGAGCAATAAAAGCTTTTCATAGAAATGGTTTATGGTGGGGTTTTTGCTTTTCCTGTACTCCTCGAAGGACTTGTGCAGCCTGGGCTTTACTGAGGGGTTGTGCATTGCGCGTCCTGAATAGCCGCCGTACGCGAAGGTCCTTCCGATGCCTATTGCGCCAATTGCGTCCAACCTGTCTGCATCCTGCACAATTCTGCCTTCCAATGATTGTATATTTGATGCAACGCCTGCGCCCTTGAACGACACATTGTCTATAATTTCATATACCTGTCCAATTACTTTTTCATCCGCCTTTAGTCTTTCAAGCCATGCTTTGGCAATCTGAGAGCCTTTTTCATCCCCGTGGAATTTCCAGTCCCCAATGTCGTGAAGCAGCGCGGCAAGCTCAACAATAAACAGGTCGGCTTTCTCCCTTTTTGCAATGAACAACGAAAGCTTTCTGACGCGCTGGATGTGCCACCAGTCATGGCCAGAGCTGTCGCCCGAGAGCCTTTTCTTCACAAATTCTTCAGTTAGCCTGATTGCGCGCCTTTTTTCCATAATACTCTCCGTAATATATACTGCATCCGAGGAAAGTTTATAAAGTTTAAACTCATTACGGGGAATGAGGTGGTTATATATGGTTGCAATTGGCGCTAATGAGTGGGCAGTGCTCGTCGCTGCTGTTGTGTCAATGGTTCTTGGGATGATATGGTATTCAAAGCCTGTTTTCGGGAAGGTCTGGGCAAAGGCTTCCGGGATGACTCCTAAGAAGATGGAAGAGGCAAAGAAGGGGATGATATTGTCGTTTGTGCTTGGCTTTGTTGCAACACTTATAACTGCTTACGTTCTTGCACTGTTCCTTGGCTATCTTGAGGCTGCAACCATATTACTTGGGCTTGTTACCGGGTTCCTGTTTTGGCTGGGTTTCATTGCAACTACCCTGCTTGGGATGGTTCTGTGGGAGGGCAAGACTGTAAGGCTGTACATCATAAATGCCGGCTTTCAGCTTGTTTCTATGGTTGTGATGGGCGGCATAATAGCCGGCTGGCCAAGGGGATAAGCAAAATAATTTAAACGGCATAGCTACGGCTTTGGATAATGGAAACAGAGATTATAATAATCAGGTTTGTGATTACGTTCGTGCTGGCGCTGCTGTTCGGGCTGGAAAGGCAGAAGTCGCACAAGCCAATAGGCTTCGGGGCTTTCATATTTGTTTCTGTGGGCGCGTGCGCACTCTCAATTGCCGCAGTAACACTAACGCCTGACAACCCGCTGCCTTTGCTCGGCGCTGTAATAACCGGAATAGGCTTTTTGGGTGCAGGGGCGCTGATAAAGACAACGGACAAGATATACGGCGCAACAACTGCAGCTGCAATATGGTTCTTCGCACTTCTTGGGCTGCTGGTGGGAATTGGGTATTATAGAGAGGCGGGAATCGCCTATGCCTCAATATGGGCAATCGTAGCTTTTGACAGGTACTTCGAAAGGCACGGAATTGGGCTGTACCAAAAGAGGCTAGAGATTGGAACCAGCAAAATCATTAATGAAAAGGACGTAAAGGGCCTTTTGCTCACCAACACCAGGAAATTCAAGCTTATGAGCGTGGACATAAACAAAAAGGACAACCAGATGAAGTTTGTATTTCTGATTGAAGGGATGCGCGATGACATCAACAGAATCCCGCAGAAGTTCTACGAGAAAGAATGGTGCGCGTATTGCAAGGTGGAGTGAAAGAAATATAAATGTAATCCGAACCCCTTAAGGAATGCCATTGCTTTACGTTTGCGCTGCAGGTTCCAGAAGAAGCCCCTGTTTTGCCTCTTACACAATGCATTACAGGGAAGAGTACGGATTGCAGGACCTAGTTGTTGAGTTTGGCACGCTTTTTCCGGAAAAATTGGAAAGGGATATGCTGAGAAGAGAAAGGCGCCTTGAAGAATGCCAGCGGTACAGGAATGGAATCTACTCAGGGGAGGTTGAGGTGCTGAGGCAAAGCCCAACTACAATCCATCCGCGCGTCGGCGTTATTCTGCTGAAAGAAGGCATTGATGATTTCCTTGAGAAAAAGGCATTAATAGTGTCTGCAAATACCATTGGCAATGAAACTCTCGTGCTTGCTACGGGAAACTCGGTAGCAGACAGGATTCGGCAAACAAACCCTTATGGCAAAGTTTATACAATATTGGAATTCTTGGGCTTGGGCGAAGGAGATTTCCCTGATGCTGCATATTGGCTTCCTTTCGTAGGCCATAAACTTGAGAAAGACAGGGAGCTCTGTGATGATATAAGGTCGCTTTCGATTGACGTTTTGGAAAGGCTTGCGAATAGGAGGTTATGCTCTTCAGATGCGGATGCCGGGGTAAACTATATGGAGTGAACATAGCAACATTTAAATATCTAAACATACATACACATAGATTATGGCTACAAAGACTATAACTGTTACTAACGATGCTTACGAAGCGCTGAAAGGAATGAAGGAAGAGAAAGAAAGCTTTAGCGAGACCATAATCCGAATCTCCGGAAAACGGTCCATAAAGGAATTTGTCGGAGCACTCTCCTCCTCCAGCGCAGACAAGCTGAAGAAAGAGGTATATGCTGTACGACAGCGCCATGCCACAGCCCACCGGGAAAGGATGAAAAAGACTGTATCTGGATTGGAGGGGTAAGATGGCAGTTCTGGACAGCTCTTTTCTCATTGATATTCTTCGGAACAAGCCTTCTGCAGTTGATTTATTGGACGATTTGGAAAGAAAGGAATCCGTGCTGGCTGTCGCTGCGCCATCCGTAATGGAGATGTGGGAAGGGGCTTTGCTAAGCTCTATCCCTGACAGGGAGAAAAAGCGGGTTGAAGAGTTATTGACTCATCTGACAGTTTTTCCGCTTGACGAGGCTGCAGCAAAAAGGTCTGCGGAAGTCGAGGCAGGTTTAATTCGCCAGGGCCAGCAAATTGGTGGTGTGGATATCATGGTTGCAGGCATTGCCTTGACGAGAGGAGATACCCTGGTTTCAGGTGATGCGCATTTTGCAAGAATCCCTGGATTAAGGGTGCTCAAATACTGAAAACCGATAGTTTTTTAAATGAAAACCTGTTTCTGTATGCTTAGTAGTACGTAGAAAGGAATTCTAGTTTCTTTTGAGCGTATATCGGAGGAATAAAAATGGGTTTTGGAGAAGGTAGATTTGACCGAGGACCAAGGCAGATGCATAAAGTAACATGCTCTGACTGCGGCGCTGAGACAGAAGTACCCTTTAAGCCAACTGAAGGGCGGGCTGTTTACTGCAGGGACTGCTACCAAAAGCACAAGAAGTACTAAGTTTAGTATTTTAGGTTGGAATAGTATTCTTTATTTTTTTGTTTCTTTTTCTCGTGGAAATCTTTTTAAGTTATCTTGCATTACCTCGATGAATGGAAGAGCCTAAGTTTGAGTTTGTGAATCCCCATGGGCTTGTAGAAAGGCTGAACGAATCGCTCTCATACGATTCGGGAAGGCTTAGTCTTGGGGATTATGTCATGTATAGACCATTAAGCTGGTACGTTGATGAAAAACGGGTTAACACTACGGGCTTTTTTCCTTTGTTGCAATGGAAGAAAATAGGCCACCTATACGTTGAGAGCGGTGAGGCAAACGAATACGGGACAGATGGCTGGCAGCATTACGGTTACGAGCATCTTGGCATTAGAATAAAAAGTCCTCTCAAGCTTAAATCGGGCTATGAAGTGCCGCCTTGTTTAATTGATGTTCTCGTTAAAAATCGTGAAGGAGAGATTGAGGTAACGCGAAAGACTCTAAGGTTGTATGGTGGAAGATTGCCATGGCCGTCACGGGGAACCTTATTGCTTCCAACTGCCATGTTTTTGAATGATAAGACGAGGGAATCTTATGAAAAGCATTGACACAAAATTGGTTGACCCTGTGGGACTTTTGGAAAAGCTTGGAGGAAATGTGAATCTGCCAGGAGAAAGTCTGGAGATGGGTTATTTTCGGGGTCTCAGCAGGTTTTCTTTATTGTCGTGGTTGAACGGAAGGGTGGCTGAAATCCAGGGGGTACACACCTTGTACACTGCGCCAAAAGATGGTAATGCTCCCCCAAGGTACAAAGGCACTCTTTTTGTGGAGCGTGGAATCCTGGTCGAAGATTATGACACTGGTTTTGGTCCTTATTATGAAACCTTGGAGCTTAACATTGACACTTCTTTAGAAATGCGCGATGGGATTCTAAGGCCATGCTTCATTTCCGTTAAGGTTGTGGAACGCGAATTGAGAATAGGCAACTGCAGGGGAATTGACAAAGAGTTGAAGAGAATTGACAAAGAATATGTCTTGGGCATATTGCCTGTGCCTGCAAATCTTGAGGGGCTGGTTCCTACTGATTTCTTCCTGAAAGACGGGATTTATGTGCCTAAATAACATGCCCGTACTCGCCGTGCGTAAAGAACCCAAGAAGCTGCCTTTGCCTTGCAAGCACGGGGAATAAATCGCTTTCCAATGATATTGTTGACGGGCTGAGAAGGTTGAATATTTCCGGCCTGAAGATGTAAATTCCCGCGTTGACAATGTTTGATTCCGCTTTCTTCGGCTTTTCGGTGAAATCTATTATAATATCCCCGTCAAGAATAACATTTCCATATTCAGAGGCCTTTTCCCTTGACATTAAGCCCATAGTTGCCATTTTATTGTTGTTCTTGTGCTTCTCAATCATGCTCCTGAGATTAAAATGGTTGTAGACATCGCCGGACATTGCGATAAAGTCATTTGCAATCCTGCCCTTGGCTGCAACCAGTGCAGAGGCATTTCCCTTTGAGTCTTTCTCTATAATCTCCGCCTTTATCCTCGACTTTGAAATCTCCTCGAGCAAATTATTGATGATTTTTGTGTGCTGGGTAAGTATGTAAACATGGGTTATTCCATTTGCAGCAAGAAAATCAATCTGGGATGAGATGAGCGTGGTTCCCTTGAATTTTCTCATTGCAATTGACTGGTGCTCTCCCTTCAGGAGAATAACTGCCGTGTCTATGCTTTCCTCCTTCAGTCCTTTCTTTAAGTAAAACTCAACTGCCTGCGAGCGTGAGCGTATAACCGAGCCGTCCACCTTAGAGTCGAGCAGTTCAAGGATATTCCTGTCGAGGCTGATTGCGATTTTTTCCTTTTTCATCTTAGCTTCCTTATGATCAGCAGTCCGCTTGCGATTATAAGCAAACCGCCTATAAATGTTAGCATTGTTGGAATTTCGTTGAGGAGGAATATCCCGAATATGGTCACTGAAATTATTTCCGTGTAGCCGATTATGCCTGCGAATTGAGCCCTTACATGCTTTACCGCAAATGCGTATAGGGTGACAACCAATGGCGTAAGTATGGCATACGGGAGGAGCAATGCCAAATTTGCCGAACCGAAATGGCCTATGCTGGCAAACGGCAGCACAAACAACAGGCTGATTATGGAGGAAGTGGCAATCAGAGGCCCTTCGCCTATCTCAGGGTGCAGGCGGTAAAGAATAACCTGCATTGCATATCCAAATCCGGACAGTGTTCCGTACATTATTCCCAAAAAGTCATTGTTGCCGAAGCTGATGTTTTCCGGGCCAACGATAAGAAACAATCCAATTGTTGAGATGACAAGGGCAGCTATGGACACTGTTTCAAGCCTTTCCTTGAGCAGGAATGGGGATAAAACTGCGATGAATATGGGGGCAGTATAGTGGCTAAGCACAGCATTTGCCAGCGATGTCAGCTGGTAAGATTTGTAGAACGCTATTACGTTCATTGAGAAAAAGAATGCAAGTATAAGGTAGAAAAGGAAATATTTCCTGAAAAAGAATTCCTGCTTTCTTAAGACTGAAACTGCGATTCCGACAATTCCAAGGCCAAATGCCATAAGGGAATACAATGAGGAAGGGCTTATGCCAAGAACTTTGACCATGATGCCTGAAACACCGAAGTAAAGCATGCATAGAAAAATTAGAAATCCGGCTCCTTTTTCCGAGTGCATAATGGTATGCAAAGGTATGACTATTTAAGGATTTAGTAATTTCACATCAGGTTGCGAACCGCGGAGTTTGGTCTCATACTGCATCCTTATCCTCTCAGCAATCCATTTCATACTTAACAGCTTTTTGGTATGTACCCATAGCATTGGAAAAAAGGGGCTGGGGGTTTTAAACTTTCACGCAACAGCTTCCCACTAACATGGGTAAGTCATAACTAAGAGTTGCGTTCTGGCCCGATAAATTTAATAATGTTTGTTGATTACCCGATGTTATGCTATCATATCATCATTGCAGAAGTTTGAATAGTATAGTTTATGGGGAAACAAGAGCTAATTCTGAACATTCCGATCCAAATTTTAAAGAGGCATATTCTTGGTTAGAAAAAGAAGTTGGTTTTTATCCGTTATTTTTAGCGGTTGGTGCAACTGAAGAGGATATTAGGATGACAGGTTATCAAAATCAATGGAGAAGAATCTTATCAAGTGGTCCAAACGGAAAAGATTTTAGAAAAAGAAGAGAATTTCCAAATGATGTTCTTCTTTCATTTGAAAATGTTGATGGGGTTTTTATGGATTATGACTATTGGCATCTTGCATTGAATGCAGGGTATAAAAATTATCAAATAACAGATTACGAAAAAAGACTGATTTTCAAACCATCCTGGCCTACATCAAAATGGTTAAGAAAGGCAAAGAAAATTCCTCATTCAGTTCAATTAGTGACTCCAAGTTTGTATTTGCAAGATTCCCAAAGGATTTGGGTTAGAAATCAACCAACCAGAGCACTATTAATATCCATGGGGTTTGATAATGTTGAAACAAAGAGACTTCTTCTTGAAGAGTCCGAAGGTAATTAAGTTTAAGGGCGGTTCTAATTATTCCCTATATAGAAAATAAATCTCTGTACAGAAAGATTTATATATGGAGGGCGATTAAAGGTATGAATAGTTCATACTTTTGGTGAAATAATGGAAGAAGCAATAAGAAGGATGATTGAAGAGCATGTTAAGGTAAGCAACGATACAAAGAATCTTTCTGCTGATATAGCGGAGGCCGCAAATATGGTTGTAGAGTGCCTGAGAAACAACGGAAAGGTTCTTGTAATGGGCAATGGGGGCAGTGCAACACAGGCATCGCATTTTGCCGCAGAATTTGTTGGAAGGTACAAGAAGGAAAGGAAGGGGTATGCGTGCATTGCGCTGAACACCGACATTGCAATCCTAACTGCAATTGGCAATGATTATGGTTTTGAGAATGTTTTTTCCAGGCAAATTGAGGCATTGGCAGGTAAAGGTGATGTTGTTATCGGCTTAAGCACATCCGGAAACAGCGCAAATGTGATTAAGGGTATTGAAAAGGCAAAAGAGATTGGATGCAGGACTATAACATTGACAGGAAACGATGGCGGAAAGATGAAAAATTCCGACGTTAACATAAATGTTGAATCAAAAAACACCCCAAGGATACAGGAAATGCACATCATGATTTTGCATATAATCGCAGAGATTACTGAAGAGGTGCTAACATGAAAATATTGGTAACTGGAGGAGCAGGGTTTATCGGCTCGAATCTTGCCTTGAAGCTGGAGTCTTTGGGACACGAGGTAATTGTTGTGGATGACTTTAGGGGTTCAAAGAAGGAAAACCTAAAGGGGTTTGCAGGAAATGTTGTTTACGGGGATGTTGCGCATTTTGATTTTTCAGCGCTGGGAAAAGTTGATGTTATCTTCCACCAGGCTGCAATAACCGACACATTAATTGAAGATGAAAAGGAGATGATGGATGCAAATGTTGGAGGATTCAGAAATGTAATATTCTTTGCAGAATCGTGCAATGCAAAGCTAATCTACGCAAGTTCCGCGGGAGTTTACGGGAACAATGCTGCGCCAAACAAGGAGAGCGACGAACTAAACCCGCTGAATGCATATGCAAGGTCGAAGGCCGAGATGGACAAGATTGCAAGGAACTATGACGGAAGCATTCCGCTTATTGTGGGATTAAGGTACTTCAATGTTTACGGTCCGGGGGAAAGCTACAAGAGGCATGCATCATCAATGGCTTACCAGCTTGCGCAGCAGATGAAAGCAGGAAAAAGGCCGAGAATATTCAAGTTCGGGGAGCAGAAAAGGGACTTCATTTACGTCAAGGACGTTGTGGAGGCAAACCTCAGCGCAATGGAGGCAAAGAAAAGCTGCATTGTAAACATTGGGACCGGAAAGCCGGAATCATTTAACGCAATGGTAAAAAATCTGAACGAGGTGCTGGGAAAGAACCTCGAGCCGGACTATTTTGACAATCCATACGGGTTTTACCAGAATCTTACCTGCGCTGAGGTGTCCAGGGCAAAGGAAAAAATCGGCTTTGCCGCAAAATACAGCCTGGCAGCAGGGATAAAGGATTATTTCAGGGAGAACGGGATATCATGAATCTAATAAGCCTGATAAGGAACATGATGGGCAAGAGGGTGCTTGTGATAGGCGATATAATGCTTGACAAGTACATCTGGGGGAACGTGTCAAGAATATCGCCGGAAGCCCCGGTGCAGGTGGTGGACGTTCAGAAGGAAAATTATACCATAGGCGGGGCAGGAAACACCGCAGCCAACATAACCTCGCTTGGCGGGGAAGCGCTCATAATCGCAGTAGTTGGAAATGACGATTCGTGGAAGCAGCTGCAGGAAGAGATGCAGAAAAGGGGAATAAGCACGCGCGGCATAATAACTGATAATATGCGCGCGACAACCAGAAAGGTAAGGGTGATGGGGGGAAAGCAGCAGCTCATAAGGATAGACCACGAGAGCAGGGAAACCATCGGCAGCCCAATAGAGGGGGAAATCATACGCAGGATAGAGTCAATAATTGACGACATAGAGGTTGTGCTGATTTCAGATTACGCAAAGGGGCTTGTAACTCAGAGAGTGCTTGATTTCATTGCGGAAATATCCAAAGCCAGGGGCGTGAAAGTTATCGTGGACCCAAAGCCGGACAACAAGGTGGAGTACAAAAATGCTTACCTGATAACACCCAATCTAAAGGAGGCATGCGAGCTTGCAGGATGGCGTGAATGCACCGATGAAAAGGTAACTGAGCTTGGGAATCTTCTTGCGTCAAAACTTGGATGCGCTGTTCTGATAACCCGGGGAGAGAAGGGAATGGTTCTGTTTGACGGGAATGAGGTAACAAAAGTCGAAACGCATGCAAAGGAAGTGTTTGATGTCAGCGGTGCGGGAGATACAGTGGTGGCAACTTTGGGCTTGGCAGTTGCTGCAGGTGCTTCCCTTAAAGATGCTGCGTTGCTCGCAAACTATGCTGCAGGAATTGTGGTAGGGAAGCTTGGCACTTCATCGGTTACTGCTGAGGAGCTGGAAGGGAGCATATGAACAAGGCGATTTTTCTTGACAGGGATGGTGTACTTAATTCAGACACAAATGGCTATCCCCATAAGCCTGAGCACCTGTCTTTGGCAAAAAATGCAAGAGAGGGGATGAAGCTTTTGTCAAATCTGGGGTTCAAGATGTTCATAGTAACAAACCAATCGGGTGTTGGTCTAGGCATATACTCGAGGGAGGATTTCCGTAACTTTACAAATGCACTTCTGAAGGAAATCGGGGATGTGGATGATGTATTTGCGTGCTTCCATGCCAAGGAAGACGAATGCGAGTGCAGGAAACCTTCGCCGAAGATGCTTCATGACGCTGCAAGAAAGCACAATGTCGAGCTTGGAAAGAGCTATGTGATTGGAGACCAGGACAGGGACATCCAGATGGGAAAATACGCGGGATGCATCACCGTTTTCGTGAGCTCGGGTGCATTCGGCACGGAGAAAAGCACGGGCAGGAGCGCGGATTACATTGCATCGGACCTGCGGGATGCTGCGGAATGGATTGCGGAAAATGAAACTAAAAAACCGGAATGAAATAGCGGAAATTGCGGAAAAGCTGAAGAAGGAAGGCAGGAAGATAGTAACATGCAACGGGGCGTTTGACATACTTCATTTGGGGCACATAAAATTTCTTGAAGAAGCGAAATCTCAGGGGGATGTGCTTATCGTGGGATTAAATTCGGATGCATCAATCAAGCGATACAAAAGCAAAGACCGGCCCATAAACAACCAGGATTCAAGGGCGGCCGTGATATCCGCTCTGGAGATGGTTGACTATGTTGTTATATTTGATGAAGACGACCCGAGAAAGCTTCTTGAGGCAATTAAGCCGGATGTGCACTGCAACGGCGAAGAGTACGGAGAAAACTGCATTGAGGCTGAGACTGTGAGGAAATATGGGGGAAGGGTACACCTCATAAAGAAATATAAAGGGCTGTCGACTACAGGCATGTTAAACAGGATTATTGGGGCAAGAAAATGACTGAAATCAGCATCGTTGTACCTGCATATAATGAGTGGGAAAACATACCCCTTTTGCATAAATCTCTGGCGGATGTATTGAGGGGGAAGGATTATGAGGTTGTATTTGTGGACGACGGCAGCAAGGACAGGACATTTGAAGTTATTGAGAGGCTGCATGCCCAGGACAAACACGTTAAGTGCGTGAGGTTCAGGAAGAATTTTGGGCAAACCGCTGCATTTGATGCTGGTATCAAAATGGCATCCGGAAAAGTAATAGTTACAATGGATGCTGACTTGCAGAACGACCCAAATGACATTCCGCGCCTGATTCAAAAGCTGGGCGAAGGGTACGACTGCGTTTCAGGATGGAGGGCCAGCAGGAGGGACCCGCTGGGAAAAAGGGTTACATCTGTTCTTGCGAATTCCTTCAGGAAACTTTTGACTGGAGAAAAAATACACGATTCCGGATGTTCCCTGAAGGCGTACCGGAGGGATTGCTTTGTGAATTTGGACTTGTTCGGGGAAACCCACAGGTTCATTCCAGCAATACTACTATGGCGCGGGTTCAAGGTGGGGGAGATTAAGGTCAACCATCTTCCGAGAAAACACGGGAAGACGAAGTACGGTATAGGAAGGGTGCTTAGGGGATTCCTGGATTTGCTCATTGTAAAATTCTGGATGCAGTATTCCGCAAGGCCTATGCACCTGTTTGGAGGGTTGGGAATGATAATGGGCTTTACAGGTTTTGCAATTGGGCTTTACCTTATGGCGCTAAAGCTGATTTACAGCCAATCCCTGGCAAACAGGCCTTTGCTGCTGCTTTCAGTGGTTCTTCTTATTTTGGGGGTTCAGTTTATTATTTTAGGCGTGATATCGGATATACTTGTAAAGACATATTTCTCGAGCAAGAAGCAGGAATATTATTCCATAATGTCTGTCCTCAAGTGATTTCTTTTGGGAATGTTGCAAATCCGTAAACTCCAAGGATTACATAGAACAGGACGTTCAGGGAATGAAGGGCGAAAGAAAGGGCAATTGCGCTTTCCCTGGGCATGCTAAAAAGCACGAGCATGATTGTCCAGTACGCTTCGGAAGTGCCAAACCCGGCAATCCCATGGAACGGCAGGACTGGAAGGAAAACATAAAACACCGAAATGAAGATTGCCTGCCAGAAAGAAATTCCCGCGCCAAGGGAAGCGGCGAGAAAGTAGAAAGAAGAAAGGTGCAGCACCCATATCAGGACAGAATGGGATGTTATTGATGGGATATTGCCCCTATGAGACTCCATAATCTGCAATGTATCATCAAGATGCCCCAGGAACTTCTTTGGGCATAGCCTCCTCAAAATAGGGGAAATCCTCTTGGTAAAAAATAAGAGCATAAAAACAAGTGCAATGCCAAGAATGAACACAAGGAAAGCGGCTGTTAAGACACTTCCCGGCAATGCGAAAGGAATACTGGCGAACAGCAATGACAGGATAAGCAGGAGTGAAAGTGCCACCAGGTCAAAAACACGCGCAACTATGAGGGATGAAATGCTGAATGTAAACCTGAGGCCTGATTTTTTTATCAGGTAAACATAGGAAAGCTCTCCGGCTTTCGCGGGCAGTAAATTGTTGGCAAGATTGTGGATGAAAGATATCCTTATCATGTTAACAATACCAATGCGCTTGCCGATTAGCAGCCTGAAGCGCAGCGCACGGATGATTTGGCATAATCCGTAAAACAGAAAGGACAGCGCAGCAAGTGGGATTGATGCTGATTTAAGGACTTGCACGAAACTGCCCATGTCAATCTGCGATAAAAGGTAAGCAAGAAGGGCTATTGAGACCACAACCGGCACTACAATCTTGAGCAGCTTTTTCATGGGCAAATTACTTCCATTGTCCTATTTAAATATATATGGCGATGCACCATAACAAATCTTTATAAAGCTACTTAACGCCCGCATCAGGGGTGCGTATGGAGATACTTGTAACAGGGGGTGCCGGGTTTATTGGAAGCCATGTTTGCGAAGCACTGATCAATAGGGGGGAATCTGTTATCTGTTTTGATAATTTTAATGATTTCTACGACCCTGCAGCAAAGGAACGGAACATAAAGGAGATGCATGGGGGGTTATTTCTTTATAGAGGGGATATTTGCCACAAGGAAAAACTCGAGAAGGTTTTTCAAAAGCACAAATTTTCAAAAATAGTCCATCTAGCAGCCAGAGCCGGTGTAAGGCCTTCATTTTCAAACTCAAGGCTGTATCATGATGTAAATGTTGCGGGAACAAAAAATCTTTTGGAGCTGGCGGTAAAGTACAAGGTTCCCCATTTCATATTCGGCTCCAGTTCCAGCGTTTACGGAAATTCCAAAAGAATACCTTTCAGCGAAGAAGACAATGATTTGGTTCAGATTTCGCCTTATGCAGCTACAAAGAGGGAAGCCGAGCTGCTGTGCCAGCAATATAGCGAAAAGCACGGCCTTAAGGCAACCTGCCTCAGGTTTTTTACGGTTTACGGCCCAAGGGGAAGGCCCGACATGGCAATATACAGCTTTACAAAAAAAATTCTTGGAGGGGAAGAGATAGAAATATACGGTGATGGAAGCTCTAAAAGAGACTATACTTTTGTCAGCGACATAACTGATGGCATCTTGGAGGCTTTATCCGTGGAATTTGATTTTGAGATAATAAACCTGGGAAACTCACGGCCTGTGGAATTAAGATACCTAATATCCCTTATTGAAAAAGAGTGCGGAAAAAAGGCAAAAATTATACACGCTGAAAAGCAGAAAGGGGATGTAGAGGCCACATATGCGGATTTGGCAAAGGCAAAAAGGCTTTTGGGTTACCAACCCCAAGTTCCAATAGAGGGGGGAATTAAGATTTTTGTAAAATGGTTCAGGGAAATCTAAGAAAAATTGCGGAAGGGGCAAAAAATCATGGCGTTTTTGTATTGTTAATAATACTCCTAGTCTTCGTCAATCTTTACAGCTTTGACGTTTTCTCCCTAAGCACCTTGCCGATGCTGGACCATTCAACAACCTACCTGCCGCGAATGGAATTCATGAGGCAGTCATTTTATGATTATGGCGACAGTTGGCCGTTGTGGAATCCCTATGGGTTTAGCGGGATGCCTATGCTTGGTTCGGGATTGTTTCTCGGCCTTGACTCATGGTCGGGGTGGCTTGCAATTCTGTTTCCTGCTGTTGCTGCCACAAAGCTGAATTATTTGCTCGATTTTGTGATAGCAGGAATCTCGATGTATGCGCTTGTATTCTCGGTGACGAGAAAGCGGGCTGCAGGGCTTTTGGGCGCAATAGTTTACATGTTCTCGGGTTACATGATAAGGACCCTTGACGGCGGCCTGACACAGCTCAATGCATATGCGATAACCCCTTTGATTTTTTTGTTTGCAATAAAGGCATTTCGGGAAAAGGAGTGGGTATTTTATTCTGTGCTAACAGGCATAATGTTTGCACTGCAGATCAGGGTTGATCCGAGCTTGAAGGTGCCGTTGTTCAATATACTTGCGTTTGGCATTTTTCTGGCGGTTCAGCTTGTTGGGTCGGAATTCAACGGGAGAGCCAAGAAGGTTTTCTATGCGGGGATTATAGTGTCAGTGGTGGTGCTGGGGCTTAGCGCGCAGAGGGTATTGCCAACAAAGGAGTACCTGGACATTACCGGCAGGGGGCATCTGAGCTATGAGCAAAGCGCTTCACGGGTGACACCATTGTCGGAAACATTCTCGACTGCGATAGAACCTTTAAAGCTTGAAATTCGATATTCCGGGCGGGAAGGCTTTTACAAGATAGGAATCATAGCTTTTTTGCTCATATTGTATGCCCTGTACAAAAAACCCACAAAAAGGATTCACATTTTTCTGATGTTAACGATGATTCTTGCCCTTTCAATCACTTCCGGCTCTTTTGTGTTCAGGCTGCTTTATGATTATGTCCCGCCATTTGACAGCTTTAGGTACCTTGAGAGGGTGTTTGCGCTGTTTTCATTTGCAGGGGCATTTCTTGCCGCGCTTGGTGCGGATATGCTGCTTGACTCACTGAAAGAAAAATATCGCCTGGAGAGGAAGGGCATGATTATAGCGTGTTCTGCATTAATTGGCCTTGTTGTGCTCAACCTGATGGTCTTTGCGAGGCAACCGGCAGGATTTGAGCAGTATCCGGTACAGGAGGTAATTGAGAACAATGATATTCTAAGGTATATTGCGAATCAGACGGGCAGTTTCAGGATACACACATTTGAGACTAACGGCATTGACTGGGGCACGGACCTTTACAATGTGCCTCTTAGGCTCGAGCATATATATGCCTACTCTTCCACATGGCTTACCGAATACATGAACGAGTACCTTGCAATCGGCATGCAGTACAACCCTGCGGTATTTTGGGGCATACTAAATGTCAGGTATGTAACCTCCATGGAAGAGAGGAATTTAACGGGACTCTCGCTGGTTCAAAAATTTGACGAATGCAGAATATGCCCGATAAAGAACCTCTTAAAGGCCCATGGGCCTTACCTGTACGAGAACAATGAGTTCGTGCCAAGGGCATTCATTACAAAAAATGCAATACTGGTGGCAGGCAGCAGGGAAGATGTGAAGAACGTGATGTATGGATTGATGCTTAAGGAGCAGTTTGACCCCAAGAACATGGCAATAATCTTCTCCGAGAGAAAAATTAACAGCTACGATATTGATGGGCTTAAGAAGTTTCCAGTAATTGCGCTTGCGGCAGGCTCAGTTGATGAAGGAAGCATGGGGCTTCTGAAAGCATATGTCGATTCAGGGGGTATACTTTTGCCGGACATCACCAAGGGCGAAAAAATGATATCAGATGAGGGCCTTGCAAGGGTATGGGAGATTTTCAAAAGCAGGCCTGCAAAAAGCATAGAGGGCATAACAGCGCCAAATCTGGAAAGAAAGGATGTCAAGACAGGCGGCAAGTCAGGTTTTTTGGTAATGAGCGAGCTGTACTCCATGTATCCCGGGTGGAGCGCGTCAGCGGATGGAGGGGAAAGTGAAATTATGCGGGCAAACGGCGTCATAAGCGCAGTCTATCTTGAAGAGCCTGCGGAAAATGTGGAGTTTAGGTATCTTCCGAGGTCTTATATGATGGGAAGCTGGATTTCGGTGATAACTGTAATACTGATTTTGGGCTACTTAGTTTACTATTTCAAGAAATCAAAAAATGTACAAACTAATTAGGAGGGGCCATTGGACTTACATTCTGGCGTTTTTGATACTTACTGCTGTGTTCTACTGGGACGGGCTTTCATTCAGCCATATGATTTACAGCGAATGCCCTGTTGCTGAAATTGCGAATTTCAAGGTTGTGCAGGAAGGAATAAAAAACTGGGACTTTCCATTGTGGATGCCGAATTACCATGGCGGAGTTCCTTTCTTTGCAAATGCGCAAAATGCGGTGCTGCACTATAATGTTCTGCTTGGAATCATAAGCCCCACATTTCAGGGCGGATGCAATCTCGGGATACTTGTAAACACTTTTCTTGCCGGCGTTTTCATGTTCTATCTTGCACTATATCTGGGGCTTAAGGAAAGGAATGCCTTAATTTCGGGAGTAATCTACATGTTTTCCGGATTTGCAATAACCCATGCAATAACCATACAATCAAGGTACTCTGTTTATGCCTGGGTACCGATGATATTTTTGGCGGCTCACAAGGCTTTGAACTCAGAGATGTGGATTAGAGACAGCATAATTGCAGGCGTTGTGCTTGCTGTTGTGGGGCACAGCTCCGGACTTGACTTTTTCCTTTACGCAGTAAGCGTGATTTTGCCAATAATCTGCGCAATGCACATTTTTGGAAAAGATGCCAAGGGAAGGATTGTGCGGGTAATACTTTTCGGCCTGGTTGTTTTTGCAGTATTTTTTGGGCTGATGGCTGTAAGAGTTCTTCCGCTGCTTGAATGGGGCGATGTTTCAAGCAAAGGGCAGGGCTTCTCGTATGAGGAAAGCATTGGGGGGCATTTGCAGTTCAACACGTTTGAGGATTTTTATTCTTTGCTGATAAATCCGCCGAACAAATGGGTGGAGCACGCATCGTATGCAAGCCTTGGCCCAATAGCCATAATCCTTTTGCTTTTTTCAATTCCGCTGTGGAAAAGGAAAACAGTTCTTACTTTTGTGCTGATTGCAGCTGCCGGATTCCTTATAGGCGCTGGCACATACCTCTACTATCCTATCTGGAGATTTGTTCCCGGAATTTCGGCTGGCCACCACGTTGACAGGTTTTTGTTCCTCTACCAGTTTGGAATAAGCGTGCTTGCGGGATTTGGCTCGGCAAAACTGTTTGAGTTTGCGGAGAGGAAATTTCCGAAATTAAGCATGAAGATGGCCTTTTCAGTTATAGTTATCCTCCTTTTCCTTTCCAGCGCAATATTCTCCGCAATATCGATATACGGAAGAAGGACCATCGACATAGATTCTTCCCTGAAGAACAACCAGCTGCTAAACTACCTGTCCGAGCAGGAGGGCGTATTCAGGATACACAACATCGGGACGCAAACTATTGCAGGATTTGCAGGTATGTATGCGGTTTTCAGGGATTTGGAGATTCTCTACGGGACAAGCCCAATATGGATATATGACTATCTTAATGAATACCTGTCAGTAGCTTATACTGACCCGGCAAAGTTTTATGGCATGCTCAATACGAGGTACATCTACTCTGAGTCCGAGATTAAAATTCCAGGGCTGAATTTTGTGGGGAAGTTTGACGAATGCAGCGGATGCCTCGAAGACCACGGGACTGACAAGGGAATTGACGGGCCGTACCTGTATGAAAACCTTGATTTCCTGCCGAGGGCTTATTTCCCGGAGCACAGCATACTAATCGTGGGGGATTACGGCAATGAAAAGGGGGCAATGTACGGAATCATGAGGATGCAGGAGTTTTACCCCGCGAAAACAGTTATAATAATTGGGGAGAGTCCCGATATTGCAGCGTATGATGATGGGTTTCTTGGGCATTTTGACGCAGTCCTGCTTGTTGACGGAGTGAAGCTGGATAATGTGGAGCCTCTGTCAGCCTATATGGGGAAGGGCGGAAAGGTGCTTCCGAATGTTGCAGAAGGCAAAACAAGCGTTTCTGCTGATGAGATAGCATCCCTGCTCAAGGGCTTTGGGGAGGGGTATGATGCAAATGAGGCAAAAATAAGCGAGTATGGAAACGACATAAGGAAGATTGATGTTGAAGGCAAAAGGGGATTTTTGCAGCTTGCAGAGAAGTTTTATTTGTTTCCTGATGGCTGGAGGGCGCATGCTGATGGAAAAGAGAGGGAAATATTGAGGTCAAACGGGGTAAACAGCGCAATATGGGTTGACGGCGAGAAGGAGCTTGTTTTGGGGTATGAGCCTGATTCTTTCGAGACTGGAAAATGGATAACAATTGGGACGATAGCTGTTCTTATATTCCTTTATGTTTTTCATAAAAGGAAACAGTAACTTCTTTGATTTCATCGATCCCCACCGTTTGCGGTGGACGGGTTGCATCCACAACAGCATTAATAATAGCACTGTAACAATACCCCGCCCCTTGGGGCGATGGGGTATTTTATTTATTTTTCCCTCCGCATCTCATAGACTTCAATTCGTACACTAGAAGCATATTTTGTTTGATTGACTACTTCAGGTAAAAAACCATGATTTTTGGCTAGATCTTGAAGCAAATCCATATCGCCAACATCAGAAAACACCATTCTTATTCTTCCATCATCTGTCAGGTATTTACCTACTTCTGAGAAAAACCTGTGTAATGTGGCATATTCTTCATCTCGCAAAGCAGCTGCAATATCAGAATGTGGCTGCATGGCTTTAAATGGCGGATTTGCAATTACAAGATTAAATCTTTCATCTTCTGTCAGAACATCAAACAAATCTCCTTGTCTAACATCAACCCTATCCTCCAAACCGAGTCTATGAACATTATATCTCGCACACAGATAGGGCATGGTAAATTTATCAATTGCGACAGCTCTGGATGCTCCTTCTCTAACTGCAAATATTGCATCAGCTCCAGAACCAGTAAATGGGTCTAAAACAACATCACCATCTTGAACTCCTAAATTGTCAAGCAAAAACAAACTTGCTTTAGCATAATTTGGATTGAATGTTTCTGGAAACATAACATAATCCAAACCTTTCAATTTTACCAAATATGGAACTGGATGTTGTTCTACTGAACGCAATATCGTGTCCTGAAATTCCATAGATTCCCCTAGTATTATCATAAAGACCTGTGGTTGAAGTTCACTTAAAAACAATTGCTCTCCAATATTGGAAAGTTTTAAATATTGAGCAGAATAATCTATACAATTATGGATTTAAGAGTATTAGGGGAACTTGGATTATCAACAGCCGAAGCAAAAATTTACGTTGCCTTGCTAGAAACAGGACCATCAAAAACAGGAAAGATAATAGATAGAACCCAACTGCAAAGTAGTACTGTTTATCATGTTCTGGGCTCCCTCGTTGAGAAAGGTCTTGTTAGTTATATTCTGCAGGGAAAAATAAAGTTTTATCAATCTGAAAGTCCCGATTCATTAAAACTATTCTTAGAAGAGAAAAGAAGAAAACTAAATGAACTTCTTCCTGAGTTGAAAGAAAAAGAAAAAAATAGTAGGGATAAACAAAATGCCAAAGTCTATGACGGATTAAATGGCCTAAAAACAGCATTTAATGATATTCTCACTTCTCTTGATGCTGGTGATGAATATTATTTTTTCCAAGTTCCAAAAGAAAATCTCTTTAATGAACAGGTTACCCTATTTTTTAGGAATTATCATCTAAAAAGATCAGAAAAGAAAATCAAAGTGAGAGGACTTGCTGTCCATAGCGCAAAGAAGAAAGTAAAAGAGATTTTCAAAGACATTCCTCATACAAACATAAAATATCTCAAAGAATTTACGCCGAGTGGTGTAGTAATTTACAAAAACAAAGTAATAACGCTTGATTGGGATGATGTACCAACTGCGTTTGTTATTCAAAGTGATGCAGTTGCAAGATCATACAAAAGATTCTTTTTGCAAAAATGGAAAAAAGCGACCCCTTAATTCTACTCTGCTAAAGCTGATAAGTGATAATTAAAAGTAAGAGAAAAACTACAGCGGCACCTAATAGCAGATCGCATTAATAACGAAACATTTGTGCGCTCTGCTAGTATAGCAAAGTGCAGTAATAAAGTTCCAAAATTTATGCACTTTGCTATAAGTAGAGGCGGTGTAAAAACTTCTCCGTTTCGCTCACTACGACCACGCTGCGCTCTCCCTTCGGTTGGGTAGGCTAACAGCAAATTGCGATGTTATCCGAAAATTAATGTTATTTCCTACAGTTTATCCCCCTAATTTCCGGGTGATTAAGCTCCTTAACATAACATAGAGCTTTTTCGTTCCAAAAGCCTTATGCCTTATTATCATCTTAAGAGGATAACTTGGCCTTAGGTAAAATTTTTTTGTGAAAGTATTCCATGCTTCAACAACCTCTTCTTCCGTCATCTCTGACTTATAAAGCAGCCTCTTACCGGCAAAATCGTGCCTGTACTTTCCCCAGTCATGATCTATCAAACCTTTTGCAAACAATTCATCATAAAGCTTGCTTCCGGGATATGGGGTAACAACGCCTAGGCTTGCCTGGTCAGGGTCAATCTTTAATGCAAAATCAAGCGTCATTCTCTCTGATTCTCTTGTAGATTCAGGCAATCCGGCGACAAGAAATAAGTTTACAAATATTCCCAGTTCCCTGGCTATCTTTACTGTCTCCTGTATCCTTTCCAATGTTACCCCCTTATTAATGGCTTTTAGCACTTTAGGGTCTCCGGATTCTACCCCGATTGACATAAAATAGACTCCGGCTTTCTTCATCTTGGTTAACAACCCCCTATCGAGCCTATCAGCCCTTAACCCATTTGGAAAAGCAAACTTCAGGTTCCATCCATTGTTTATCACTCCGTCGAATATCTCTTCTGCCCTCTTCATATCCATGGAGAAGTTATCATCAACTATGTGTATCTCCCTGTACCCCTCGTTAACGAGTTGCTGCATCTCATCGAGAACATTCTTGGGGCTTCTTGACCTGAAGAAGGGACCAAACGACGCTTTACAGCAAAATACGCATCCATAGGGGCACCCCCTCGAGGTTATGATAGTCGCCATTGGCTTTTCCTTGACCTCAAGCGCATTGCCGTAATACTTTTTCATATCAAAGAGCTGCCGTGCTGGAAAAGGGAACTTGTCAAGGTCTCTTTCGTATTCTCTTTTTTTGTTTAAGGTGATGTTGCCTTCCTTTCTGTAAACAAGCCCGTCTATATCTGAAACATCCTTGCCGTTTGCTATTTCCAATATGGTGTACTCACCTTCTCCAACCACGCCGAAGTCTATAAACCGGTTTTGTTCCATCATTTCCGCTGGGACGCCAGAGAAATGTGCTCCACCCAGTACATTCTTTATTTCAGGGTACTCCTCTTTTATTATTTTCAGGATTCTCAGGCTTTCATTGATCTGGCTGGAGGTTGAACTTACCGCAATCAACTCTGGCCTCCAGTCCCCGGCCGTTCTTAGAATCTCTTGGTCAGAATAGCTATTGATCCTGCCGTCTATAACCTTGACTTCGTGGTTGTTTTTTAGTAAGATGGAACCGAGGTAAGCTATTCCTAACTGTATATACTGTATCTCACTCCTCCTTTCAGTTGTTTTAGGCGTGACGAAGCATACTTTCATAAAATCATGTTTGAGTAACTTGGCCTTATCTCGGATAGGGTGCACTAGGTGTATTTAAACATTTTTATTGCGCTAAGGGGAAAAACAGCGCAATATGGGTTGACGGCGAGAAGGAGCTTGTTTTGGGGTATGAGCCTGATTCTTTCGAGACTGGAAAATGGATAACAATTGGGACAATTTTAGCCCTTCTTTTAATGTACTTCTTTAGCAGGAAAGGGAAACAAAAGCTTTAATAACGTTTTTCAGTTCCTAATCAGATATTGGGGGCGATAATAATGAATGCATCTAAGGAAGATTTGGTATCGATGTTTGGGAGTGCCGCAGCCGTGTTTGGGTGGCGCTACAAGGATTTAGTTGAGGGAGAAGGTTCAAGTGCAACAGATTGGGAAATGTGTCTAACCAAAAGCGAAATTGAGAGTTTGCCGGCTCTTAGGGAAGCTATAGGTATATTAAAAAAAATACCCTATGAAAAGGTGAAGGGCTGGTTAGAAGATGGTATATTGCCGGATTTCAGGACTCTTTGTGAGGATATTTCTGGGTATAAAGTTGATACTGTGGATATCGCTACTATGTTTGTTGAAAAAAGAGTTAATGAAGAAAGGAGTCTTGCGGAAACAGTACACGAAGCAGCAATGTTGATTTATGGTCGTGTGCCAAAGAATACAGAAAGCAGGAAGGTTGCGGATGTATTCTATCGCGAAGAAGCATACAAAGTGTGCAAAATTGCGGAGTTTATAGTTGCGAGGGGCTTGTAATAAGAATGAAAGGCGTAATACTTGCAGGTGGGACTGGTTCGAGGCTGTATCCCCTGACCAGTGTTACGAACAAGCATTTGTTGCCGGTTTACAACAAGCCGATGATATTTTACCCTCTTGAACTGCTGAGGGAGGCCGGGATTAAGGACATTCTTGTGGTTTCCGGCGGGGAGAACATATCTGATTTCCTGAAACTGCTTGGCTCCGGAAGGCAGTATGATGTTAATCTGACGTATAAGGTTCAGGATGGTTCAGGGGGAATTCCGGTTGCGCTGTCGCTTGCAAAGGACTTTATTGGAGACGACAAGTTTGTTGCCATTCTGGGAGACAATATAATGGATGGCAGCATAAGGGGATATGTTGAAAGCTTTGGTAAAAGCGGGGCAGGGGCAAAGATACTGCTTAAGAAAGTGGATGACCCGCATAGGTACGGCCTTGCGGAAGTCAGAAATGGAAAGGTTGTTGGAATGCAGGAGAAGCCAGCAGAGCCGAAAAGCGACCTTGCAATATGCGGGATTTACCTGCTCGACAAGAAGGCTTTTGGCATTATCCCAAAACTGAAGCCGTCAAAGCGTGCAGAGCTGGAGATTACAGAAGTTCTTCAGCACTATGTTGACAATAATGATTTAGAGTACGAGATATTTGAAGGGTTCTGGATTGATGCCGGAACGTTTGATGCGCTGCATACTGCGTCCAAGTTCATGGCAAGCAAAAAAGCCTAGGCTTCTGCTGAGCATCATTTATTAACATCCCTGCCTATACATTTAAAAACATCGCTAAATTGCTTTCTGGCATGATTCCTGTATTCAAGCCGAGCGTAAGCAATAGGGAGATTGAATCGGTAAAATCCGTTCTTGAGAGCGGCTGGTGGGGTGCGGGGCCCAAAGCGGCAGAGTTTGAGGAAAAATTTGCAAGGTTCATTGGAACTAAAAATGCGGTTGCATTGAACAGCTGCACTGCCGGGTTGCATCTTGCGGTGAAGGTCTGCGACTTTCCAAAAGGCTCTGAAATTATAACAACACCGGTTACGTTTATATCCACGGCATATGCTGCGTTATACAATGACTGCAGGGTTGTATTTGCCGATGTGGAGGAAGATACGCTGAACATTAATCCGGATGACATAAGGAGGAAAATAACTTCAAGGACAAAAGCAATTATTCCTGTGCATTACGGGGGCCATGCGTGCAGGATGGACGAGATAATGCAGATTGCAAAAGAGCATAAGCTGGCTGTGATTGAGGACTGCGCCCATGCAACAGGCGGAAAGTACAAAAATAAAATGCTCGGGAGCATTGGCGATTTTGGGTGCTTTTCATTTCAGGCTGTGAAGAATCTGGCAACTGGCGATGGCGGGATGGTTGTGATGAATGACGGGGAGAATGCAAGCAGGGTTAGGAAACTGCGATGGCTTGGAATCAGCAGGGAAACCGGGGACAGAACCGGGAAGGACCAGTACAAATGGAATTACACCATAGATGAAGTTGGCTGGAAGTTCCAGATGCCCGACATTCTGGCTGCAATCGGAATAGTTCAGCTTGAAAGGATTAGCGAATTAAATGGAAAAAGGGAAAAGATTTGGAAAAGATACAATGCGGAATTTGAAAATCTTGGCTGGCTTGAAACTCCAGTTGTGAAGGATTATGCAAAAAGTGGCTATCACAATTATGTAATTAAAACGGGGGAAAGGGACAAATTGATGCAGCATCTTATGAAAAATGGCATTTCTTCAGGGGTACATTACCTTCCTGCGTACAAGCATCCTGTCTTCAGGGGAATTAAGGCGGATTGCCCTGTTGCTGAAAGAGCGTGGAAAAAATTGCTGACATTGCCATTGTATCCGGATATGACTGATGAAGAGGTTGGGAAGGTGGTTGAGGGTGTTAAGGGATTTAAGCCTGAAATTGCCTAGTAGGGATCTTCAACTTTGAGCTTGTCTATCCCTTTAAAGTGCTTAAGATTTCTGGTTACTAAAGTTGCACTGTTAACTGCTGCAGATGCGGCTATGATTGCGTCAGGCAAACTTATGTTGTGGTTTCTTCTTATATCACCGGCGATTTGGACTAAGGGATTGCCGACAGGTATCTTATCAAATTGCGACAACAGGTGAAAAACCTTCTCACGCTCGGTTTGGTCGTTGCATATTTTGCCTGATAGAAGTTCAGCTTCGCTTATGGCTGAGAAGACAATCTCATCGATATTTTCCGCAATATACTCTTCCGCTTCTGGCACTCCCCTGAAGAAATCAATAAAAATATCTGTATCGAGGAGTTTCATAATCCCAGCCTTTTGCTGCGTTTACCCCATTCTTTTCTGAATTCACGAACATATTCAGCACCAGAAACATTAATCTTATCTTTCCATGCACCTGCAAGGCTTTTCAGCATCTTTTTCCTCTCTAATTTTAAGAAGTCTATCCTGTTTCCCTCTATTGCGAACAGGACGGTATCGCCTATTCTGATGTCTTCAAGCCTCCTTATATCCCGGGGAATTGTAACTTGATAATTCCTAGTAACTTTAGCTATACCCATACTAGTAATAATTACTAGGATATATTTAAATCTTCGTATTGGAAAGTGTAATCATCACTCCCTCGACACATTCCAAATCAAGCCGAAGTAATCCAGATAGCCTTTTGCTATTTCCCTGTCGTGGATGAGAAACAAAACAGCGTTTCTTCCCTTGATGTGGCTAATGGCAACGTAATCCCTGAATATCTCAATCCACATAGGGGATACATTGCCTTTTGGGAGATACCTTACCTGGGTAAATTGCATCTTCTCGCGAACTTTGCCGTAATCCCTTGCGTTGCTGTCATAGATGTATTTGCACCTAATGCCTTTCTTTATCCTTCTCCTGTGCCATTCAAGAAGATAACCCTCGACGAGTTCATTTGCAATCCTAGGTGCGCCGATAATGTATTGCGTTTCGCCTTTCTTTAAGGTGGACAATATCTTCTCATACACGCTCTTTACGCCCCTTAGGCCTTCATATATCTCGGAGTGGATGGTTTCTTCCGCTTCTCTCCTTATCTCTGCTAAACGGGGCAGTATCATGTCAATTTCCTTTTCCTGTTCGTTAATCTCGCTTACTTTCTCGTGGAGGAATTCTTTTATGATACTTGGGTCAGATGCGGTGAAATACTTCTTGTTGGATTTTATGACATAGGAAACAAGGCCTTTTTGGATGAGCTTGTCAAGAAACTCGTAAACCTTGGAGGCATGAATCTCTGCTTTTCTGACGATGTTGGTAGTTGTTGACTGGCCTAATTTCAGCAGAGCCAGGTATATCTTGATTTCAGTCTTTGTGAGGCCTATTTCCTCGAGGATTTGGGTGTTCATTTCGTTGGATAGCATCTCTCCTTATTTAAAACTTTCTGGTTTCACCTACTAAGGGGGTGAAGAAAATTTATAACACTTACATTGTACCCTTTGCAAATGGTGAATCAAATGGATAGTACACAACAGGAAATCAATGAACATTATAAAGAAATTATAGCTGATTGTAAGGGGAGGTATAATAAGTGTATAACTGCTGGTTTTGGTCTTGGGGGTATTGGTGCAGCGTTGGTTACAGGGTTGGTTACAGGGTCGGTTGCCTTTGCACTTTCAAATGATGAAGGTAGAGCAATATCACTAGGGACGGTATATGGTCTGCTTGCAGAACTCCCCGGTATGCTCGGGGGGATGTATGTTGGACACCGGGTGGGAAAATTTCTTGTAAAAAGAGAACTTGCTAAACTTGGCCTCCTCGAAGACAGGATTGACAAAGCAATGAAGGAGATTGCAGTATAAGTGTGCGGGACGAATTAACTCTAATGGCAAAAACAAAATACAGGAAAATTTCAGAAAAAGAAAGGAAAAGATTAGATAGCGAGTTAGATGAAAAGTCAGATAGAAAGATGTTGCCAGAGTTGTATTCGGAATTAGCGGTCTTGGGCCTGCCTTCTAAGTTGGAACAGAGAGTTGCAGACCACATCCTCATGAAAGGGGCGCATATACATGGCGGCAGGGAAAAACTGTCCCACGATATTGTTTACAGGGTTGAGCACAGCCACCCGCTTTTAATGGTAGGGCTGAGATTTAGTCTTGAGATAAACACCTTCCATTGTCTTAATACACAATTGGCTCAGTATAACCTAATAGCAAAAGAGTACTGCGGCATACCCCTTGACGAAGTTGAGATACTTCGGAAGCCATACAAACCTTCGGACGATGTGGTTTTTAAGTGCGTTCAGATTGATGAAGGTGAACGTGGCTGGATACACTCTGTGGAAAATGCCAGAATCCATTGCGAGCGTGGTGAGCTTGACAAAATATATGAATTGGATGTTTGCGTGGGTGAATTAATATTTCCGGAAAGATTTGATGTTGGACATTATTCAGATTGTATGCATAGAAATGAGTGTCTTCAAAATCAATGCAGGACACTGCCGGCAAAAGAATTTGCAGAAAGGGTTCGGATAGCAACTGGAAAAGTAATACATTATTTTCCTAAACCTATAGATTTTAGTGAAGTTGAAATGGTTCTGCTGCCGTATTGCCCAAATATACATCATAGCTAATAGAAATAGTAAATATAACACAGAACATAAGTTATTGACATGAAGTGGTTATGTTCTGCGAATATAATGGCTCACTTATATATTAAGAACTTTTGTTCGTCATTATACTACATAAAATTTCTCTGCACGAAATGAATCGCTTCAGATTCTATTGGCAGCGCAAATATCTGGTGGTTTAACCTGAACTTTGCAAGCGGATAAAGGATTCTTGAGCCCAATGTGAAGAGCCTTGAGTTTATGTAAAGATGGTCCGGGTTCAGAAGCAGGGTGTAATAATACATGTGGACAAGCCTTTTCTTTTCCTTCCTTGAAAGCCACGGGTAATCAATGTTGACAAAATTGTCCCATGTAAAGCCGGCCCAGTCCTCAAGCTTTTTTGGAGGCTTAAATCCGTGCTGCAGAGCTGTCTGGAAGATGTCGGTTCCGGGGTAAATCATTACGGGCTTCATAGTGCCGACATTTGCGTGGGGATTTTCCTTCTTGACCTGGAACATAAGCTTTATTGAGGCAACCCGGTCGTCGTCTGTTTCAGTCGGGAATCCGGTCATGAAAGAGTAGTAAGGCCTGATGTTTGTGCTTGCAAGCTTTTTGTTGACTTCAATCACCTGCTCTACTGTAATTCCCTTGTGTATCAGCTCCATCATCCTTGGGGAGCCTGTTTCAATGCCAATCATCATCGACTGGCAGTGCGTTGAATCAAGGAACTGCAGCTCCTCGCTGCTCACGTTCTTCAGCGTAGACACCTGGGCGCCAAGTATGTCCCATGTGAAATCTTTCTTTGAAAACTCATCCTTGATGAATGCTGCAATGTCATTGACCCTTTTCATGTTGACCATGAAGTTGTCGTCGAGGAAAAAAACATTCTTCAGCCTATATGTGTCTACAATGTACTTGAGCTCCTGGTTAACACGGTTGGTGCTCATCTGTCGCCAGTACGCCTTGTTGAAATGCAGATTGTAGCAGTAAATGCACTTATGCGGGCATCCTCTCGATGTAAACATGTTCAGAGACCTTGTTGAGCCGCGGGAGTCCTTTATCTGGATGTACCTCTCAATGTCAAGAAGCTCGTATGGCGGCCTTTCAATTGTGTCAAGGTTCGTTATTTCTTTTCTGGGGGGATTTTTGCGGATGTTTCCGCCTTTATCCTTGAACCATATTCCCTCGATACCGTCCAATGTTTTTCCGTGCCTTACAGCCTTGAGCAGCTCGTTGAATGTTATTTCGCCTTCCCCTAAAACAACTGCGTCTATAAGCGGGTTTTCCAATGTTACTTCTGGGTCTAATGTTGGATGGATGCCCCCCCAGACAACCATTGCGGATGAGTTTTCCTTTGCAGCCTTTGAAATCCTAAGTGCATCAAGAATCATGGGGCCGGTCATGCAGGTAATGCCAACTACCATGGGATTCTGCTTTAACTCCTGAAGAAGGTGCTTTTCAAAATCTTCATCAACCCTTTGGTCGAGAATTTTAATGGTGAAGTCCTTCAGCGAGTAACCAGCGGTATACAGCAACCCAAAGGGCAAAGTCTGGTCGTTTATCAGCTTAAATCCCTTGGCATTGATTAAGAGTGCATCAGCCATAGTAATAAAGAGTATTTAACGCTATAAAAAGCTATGTCTTGCCTGTAAGCTTGTACCTTGCAACCCTGTATGACAGCCTTAAAGTGTATGAAACGCAGTCCGAAAAGGATGTTGTTGATGAGTCTTTTTCATACTTTGTTGGCACCGCAATCTCCCTTGTCCTGAAGCCGTTTGAAACGCACTGTATTATTGCCTCTTCATCAAATGTGAACCCGTCCGAGTTCTTATGATAGGGTATTGATTCCAGGACTTTTTTGCTGTATGCAATGTAGCCGGTTGCAATGTCCGTGAATTTTGTGCCGAGCATGAGGTTGAAATAAGACGTGAGCCAGAAGTTTCCAAATCTCTTCCACCAGGGCATGTTTCCGGATTTTGCTCCGCCTGAATTCAGCATCCTCGAGCCGTAAACGATGTCTGCCTCTCCCTTCTTTATGGGTTCCACCATTTCAGGAATTTTTTTTGGGTCGTACTGGTAATCGGGATGCAAAAGAACTATGATATCCGCGCCCCTTTGCAAAGCCTTGTCGTAGCAGGTTTTCTGATTGCCGCCGTAGCCCTTGTTCTGCTTGTGGACATAAATCTTGATTGGAAGCTTTTTTGCAATCTCAACGGTCTTGTCCATGCTGCAGTCATCAACAAGAATTATATCGTCAACGGCATCCTTTGGAATGTCATTGTAAGTCTTTTCAAGGGTCTTCTCTGCGTTGTATGCAGGCATCACTACGGCTATTTTCATGCGTCGGGAGATGGGCAATCTATATAAATAGGTTGCGATTCGGGAAGGCCATGATAGAAGGCGTAAAGATAAAGAAACTGAAGGTTGTATCGGATGACCGCGGCTTCCTGATGGAGATGCTTCGCAATGATGATGAATTGTTTGAGAGGTTCGGGCAGGTTTACCTTTCCGTGTGCAAGCCAAATGTCGTCAAGGGATGGCATTACCACAAAAAGCAGGTTGACCATTTTGTTGTTGTGAAGGGCAATGCAAAGGTTGTTCTGTACGACTTAAGGGAAAACAGCAGCACGAAAGGAAAAGTTGAGGAGCATTTTTTAGGCGAGAAAAACCCAATACTCCTGAAAATCCCGACTAATGTTTTGCACGGAATTACTCCGGTGGGAAATGAGCCATGCTACCTGATTAATGTGCCCACGGAAAAATACGATTATAAAACTCCTGACGAATTTAGAATTTCCCACAAATCTAAGGATATCCCTTATGAATGGGGGGTTGAGAAAGGGGGCTGAATTTTTCTCTCGATTTTGTAGATTCTCCCCATAACTTTGCTGAGTTCTTCTGTGTATTTCTGGGTAAACCAGTTGCGGACATCTGCCGACACCGTAAACCTGTTTTCCGAGTCAATTTCACTTATATCTGACATTCCCCCGATTATTTGGTGAAGTGCCTGATGAACATAATCTCCTGATACAAAACTTTCGATGCCAACCTTTGTTCTCTCATCTCCCTTTATGTCAAGCATTCCGAGATAGAGTATTGTGATAATATCTTCAGAGGATAGCTCATAAGCATCCACAAGTTTCTTTGGCACTGCAATTCTTCCTTTATCGTCTAATTTTTGAAGAAACTCCGGCTCAAGCCGGATAGGATAGATTATTTTTATGCCGCCAATGGTTTCATAGCCCACAGGAATACCGTTTAGGTTTGTGAATTCCATCCCTGTGGGGTTGTGGCATCAGTTAAAAAGGTTGACAAAAAATAGAATTCCAGTCAATGCGATGAGTAGGGGCTTATTAGTTCTGTATCCCTTGGACAGGAGGAATAATAAACAAGAAGTGCTCCCTCGGGACCGGGCATTACCGCACCGTATCTGCGCTCAAGCAAATTTCTTTCCGACTGCAGCGCCTCAGCAATATTTTTCCCTGAGCATTCTCTCCTATCCGGCAATATCACGCCAGATACTACGTTGCCTACCACTAATGCAATGTTCCCCGCCATGAGCGCAGAGTTGCCCTGAACTTTATAAATATTAACAATCTTTAGGGAAATATTTAAGAATGGCGTTAGGTAGGCCATACTGAGGAATTATGAGAATACTCGTTACCGGCGGACTGGGATTTATAGGCTCGCATTTTATCAGGCATATTCTTGCAACAAAACCGGATGTGCAGGTTGTCAATCTGGACAAGCAGACCTACGCAGGAAATCCGGACAATCTGAAGGATGTCGAGGACGATGCAAGGTACGATTATGCAAAAGGGGACATATGCGATGCTGCCATTGTTGACAAGCTGGCCAGGGATGCGGACATAATTGTAAATTTTGCAGCAGAGAGCCATGTTGACAGGAGCATCGGAAAGCCCGGTGACTTTATACGGACGGATATTTTTGGGACTTACACACTGCTTGAGGCTGCAAGAAGGCACAAGGTAAAGCGATTTGTGCAGATATCCACCGACGAGGTTTATGGGAGCAGGGAGAAAGGCTCGTTTAATGAAAATGACCTGCTAAGGCCGAGCAGCCCCTATTCAGCTTCAAAGGCCGGAGCAGATATGCTTGCCCATTCCTATTTCGTCACCTACAGGCTTCCGGTAGTCATAACAAGAAGCTCGAACAATTACGGGCCTTTCCAGTATCCGGAGAAATTAATGCCGCTGTTCATCACAAACGCAATCGAGGACAAGGAACTGCCCTTGTACGGCGATGGAAGCAATGTGAGGGACTGGCTTTATGTGGAGGATAACTGCAGGGCAATCTCTTTGGCCGTGGAAAAGGGAATGCCTGGGGAAATTTATAACATTGCATCCGGGCAGGAATTATCCAACAAAGGAGTTACAAGGCTGATATTGAAACTGCTCGGCAAGCCCGACTCATTAATCAAGCCCGTCAAAGACCGTCCCGGACATGATTTCAGGTACAGCCTTGACAGCGCTAAAATCAGGAAACTCGGCTTCAAGCCAAAGGTTTCATTTGAGGAAGGCATAAAAACAACGGTAAACTGGTACAAGGCAAACAGGTGGTGGTGGAAGAGGTTAAAATCGGGAGAGTACCTTGAATATTACAGGAAGCAGTACAATTTATAGCTGCTCTTTGGGAGCATATTCTGGGGGCAATAAATCTTTTTATATTCAACCCTGACTCCCGGTGCAGGCATTTTGGGGGTGCTTTGAAATTAAAATCCGTGTCATAGTTTGGGCTGGAATCTTTTGCTTGCTGGTTTTGTCTGGATATTCATTAGAAGATGCTTATACCCAGGGCTGCGGGTCTTCAGGCGAGCCTTCGTATGTTTATGACATTCTGGCTGAAAATGACACAGTGGTGTATGAGATAGACGGATTTGATTTTGAGGTGTGGGTTAAATCCATCAATGACCTTTTGCCCTCTACTGCAGAGTTTTCGGTCAATGGGGAAGAAACCCAGCCATTAGGCATAGGGGAGATTGAAACTCTGCCTTCTGGAGCTTCTGTTTTGGTCTTGGGCATACTTTATTACGAGGGGGATGGCGGAATAGTGCGGGGTGCCGAGTTCGTTCTGGCGTACCAATCCAGTTTGTGCCATGATTTCTCAACCTGTGAATTCTATGCAGGATGCAGCCCGTGCGAAATCACACCCAATGAGACATGCAACGGCATCGATGACAATTGTGACGGGGAAATTGATGAAAACCTTCCCGATATAGTTTCCGGCTCCGACGTTGGAGTGTGCCAGAGGGAAATCAGGCGGTGCGAGGGCGGCAGCTATCAGACAGTGCAGGAGGAAATTGGGCCATCAGCCGAAATCTGCGACGATGATTTGGACAATGACTGCAACGGAGTTGCAGATGACCTATCCATTTGTCCGCTCAAACTAACCATAAATTATGTTCCTGATAAGATTAGCACCAACAGGACAATCAAATTCAATATTTCGGCAAGCACGAAAGTTGGAGAGATTTTCTACATAGATTTTATGGAGAAAACTCCGAGGGAGCGCATGCTTTGCAGGGATTGCGGTGAGTATGGATTTTCAGCCGAGAAAACCAAGAGCTTCCGGGACGGGCTGCATAATGTTACTTTTTATGCAAGAAACGGCAGCATAAATAAAAGCAAATCAATCTCTTTCCTGACGGACAGCAAAGCCCCAAAAATACGGAAAACCTATCCGGCAAGAAGAAAATACACAAACGGTACTTTTGTGTTGGAATGGGAAGAGTTGAACATGGAGAAGATAACTCTCCATTATGGGGGCGAGCAGACGTCAAAAGCCTGCGGCTATAATCCTCTTGAAAAGACCCAGTCCTGCACTTTCACAGCCAACATAAACCAGTATGACGGCAGGAACATGACTTATTGGTTTGATATCAAAGACGTCGCTGGAAACAAAGGCTCGTCCAAGCCCGTCTTTGTGTATGTGGACACTACAAGACCAGTTATAACCCAATTGGATTACTATTCAGGAGAGGGCAGGGTTTACTTCAACATCTCAGCCTCAGAGGAAGTGAATTTAAAATATCTCGAGGCAGGGAGGGAAAACACTTTCTGTCTCGGCTGTGGCGGTTATCTTGGCTCAAAATTCTTCCCAACTGGGGGGCACAACCTGCTGGTCAGGGCAATTGACGATGCAGGCAACAAGGATGAAAGGGCAATCAGCTTCGATATCTCCTGATAGGCATAGCAAATCTCCTTAGTAACACGCCGTTGGAAATGCGTGAATGAATCTTTTTATGTACCAGGCACTGGCTCCTGGAATATATAAACCCCTTAGAAACCCTTTTAAATCCCCAGTTATTTCAGCAGCCCATGAAAACAGTAATCCTTGCCGGCGGCGTGGGAATGCGGATGAAGGAATATACAGGGCAGATTCCAAAGCCGTTGGTGCACATTGGGGACAGGCCCATAATATGGCACATAATGAAACTATATTCTTACTACGGCTTTAATGAATTTATTGTTTGTCTGGGTTATAGGGGAGATAAGATAAAGGACTATTTTGTGAATTACCACGAGCTAAAGGATGATTTTACGCTGCAGCTCAGCAATGAAAACAAAATAATCCCCCACAGCCAGGATGTAGAAGACTGGAAAATCACGTTTGCGGACACCGGAGAGAACACAAACACGGGCGGAAGGATAAAGAAGATAGAAAAGTACATAGATGGAGATGATTTTTTCTGCACTTACGGCGATGGCGTGTCAAATGTTGACCTGAATGCGCTGCTGGAGTTCCACAGGAGGAAAGGCAAGATTGCAACATTGACTGCAATAAACCCAATTTCGCAGTATGGAATACTTGACATTGCGGAGGACGACGTGATAAACAGCTTCAGGGAAAAGCCAAGGCTTTCACAGTGGATAAACGGGGGATTTTTTGTCTTCAACAGGAATATTTTCAGCCATCTGCATGACGGTGATGTGCTTGAGAAAGACACTTTCGGGAGGCTCACCGAGCAGAGGGAAATTGCGGCTTACAGGTTTAAGGGCTTCTGGGAGTGCATGGATACTTTCAAGGACGCTGAACAGCTGAACAGGATGTGGAATGAAAACATTGCCCCATGGAGAGTGTGGAAATGAGCTGGTCGGACAGGCGTGTTTTTGTAACCGGCGGAACAGGTTTTTTGGGAAGCTGGCTGGTGAAAAGCCTGGTTGAGAACAGGGCAAAGGTCATAGTTTTGCAGCGAGACGTGGTGCCTGAATCGCCATTCGACATTTTCGGGCTTTACGACAAGGTAACCGTAGTTCACGGTTCTGTTGAAGACTACGACACGATAGAGAGGCCGATGATAGAGCATGACGTGGATACTGTATTTCATCTGGCTGCGCAGACTATTGTGGGGACGGCAGTCAAAAGTCCGCTGCCAACTTTCAAGGTAAACATAATGGGGACTGTTAATGTTCTGGAGGCAGCCAGAAGGAATGACAGGATTAAGGGCGTTGTTGTGGCAAGCTCCGACAAGGCGTACGGAAGCCATGTAAAATTGCCGTACACGGAAGAGGCTGTTCTTGCGGGAGAATATCCCTACGATGTTTCGAAAAGCTGCGCCGACCTGATTGCACAGTCATATTTCAAGACCTACGGCGTTCCGGTTGGAATCACAAGGTGCGGCAACCTTTATGGGGGCGGTGATTTGAATTTCTCCAGGATTGTTCCCGGAACGATTCAATCTGTCCTGAAAAATGAGCCAATAATAATAAGGAGCGATGGAAATTACATGCGGGATTATTTTTATGTCAAGGATGCAGTCAACTCCTACTTTACGCTTGCGGAAAATCTCGGCAGGAAGCAGATACACGGCCATGCATTCAATTTCGGGACAAATACCCCAATAAGCGTGAAGGACATGGTGGATAAAATCATAGACGTCAGCGGAAAGGGGAAGGTTGATGTAAAGATACTCAATCAGGCAAGCAGCGAGATTAGGGAGCAGTACCTGCTGTGCAGGAAAGCGCAGGAGATGCTTGGGTGGAAGCCTAAGTACCGGATGGAAGATGCCCTGAAGGAGGCCTTTTTGTGGTATTCTGAATATTTCTCGAGGCAATGACATGAAAGTCATTGTATGCCTTCCGACGAGGAACGAGGGGGAAAGCATCCAGGAGATGATAAGTTCTGTAAAGAAGCTTGGGTATGGCCTGTTCATTGCGGATTCAAACTCCACAGACGGAACTCAGGAGATTGCAAGGAAGAACAGGGTGGATGTTTACCAAAGGGACGGCATTGGGAAGGGCTATGGCATAAGAAAAGCCGTTGAGGTTGCATCTTCCAAGGGCTATGATGTTTTGGTTTTGCTTGACTGCGACAAAACCTATCCGCCGGAGGAAATTCCAAGGATGCTGAAGTTTTTCCCGGAATACGATGTTGTTTTTGGCGTAAGGGACATGAAGGATATATCATTTTCGCATCGCCTTGCCAATATTTTTCACACCCAACTGATAAACCTTCTTTATGGCGGGCATTTGCATGACATCAACACCGGCATGAGGGCTTTCAAGGTTGCAAAGTACAAAGGATTAACTGCAAAGGGATTTGACATAGAGGCGCAGATGAGTTTGCTTGCATTGAAGAGGAAGATGAAAGTTAAGGAAATACCTGTGCGGTACCTAAAAAGGGCCGGAGAGAGCAAGATTAAAATGTCCGATGGTTTTTTTATTGCGTGGAGGATAATAAGGGATAGGTTTTAGGAGAAGGTATTTAAACAGGGAATCCAAGAATTCCTATAATGGTTATTATTGGTGAGTATAAAAAGAGGATACCAATACTAAGTCTTGCCATTGTTGTAATGGTTGGCTTTATAGTCTTTGGTGCACTTTTCGGAAAGTTTGAACTTGTCGGCAAAGCCATTGAGCAAATTTCTGGGGTAAACCATCTGAATAGGATCGATACGCGACCTGGAACCAAATTCGGCGAATTTTACGATACAATTACAAGAGAAAGGTTTACTCCAAACGTGATGAAATACACAGTAGCTGCATTCAATCATAACCATATTTTTTTCGAGCCGGGATTTTATGACTCGTCTAGAGCAGAAGATATACTAGCTTTATTAAGAAAAGAAGGGTATAATGTAGTATGGGTGCCTATCGATTTTTCTGGCGAACAAGAATTATGCATGGATATTAATGGCCAAAGAGTTTGTAAAACAATGTTTGGCATTAGTGGACCAATAAGCAATACGGGGCTTTACAGCCCTTACATGGATAATTTTCTTGATTTTTTAGAGAGAGCAAACAAGAACCATATTTATGTCATGCCATGGCTTCAGTGGCTCCCCCAAAATGATGGTTACTTGAATAGGGCAAGGGGTGAAATGTCGAGTTATGAATTAAACACAATAGACGGCACTATGAGAATGTTCATGGTTAAGAGTTTCATAGATGCCAAAAAGAGGTATGTTAGAGATTTCGTTGCCAAGATTAAAGAGCACAATCCCGATTTGCTGTCTACAATTTTTGCGTATGTGATAAGCGAAGAAGAAATAGTCTTCGATGGAACTGCAAAACCATTCAAGGTGGATGCCTCCGGAAATCCATTGGTTGCCAATGTAACTACAGCAGATGGCAAGGCATACAATATGAGCATATATAATATAGACAGCCCAATTGGAAGACAAGCAGCCCAAGATTTTAACTTGGTAAATTGGGCAAACCAGGTTGCAGCAGCGCTAAAGGAAGAAGACCCAAATGCGCTTGTTGGGATAAAGACACCCACCTTTAAAAATGTGGGCAAACCAGGCCCAAACGGGCTTAAAATTGAACCTGGTTGGGTTGACGAAAGGTTTCCAGCTCGACCGCTAGTTTTATCGCAGTTCGCAACGCAGCTTGACTTTATCGGGTTTGGCATGTACCCAAGCAATACGTTCTCTGTCGATGACGCATTAAGGTCAAGCGAGTTTGACAAGATTGGTAAAACAAATACTGCATTTTTATTAGGTGAGTATGGTGCATTTAAATTTATGTACTCTTCAGCTGCTGTTGCTGCTCAAGCAATGAAAGCTCATAGGCAAGCAGCCCTTGAAGCAGGTCTTGCCGGTTCTGTTTTCTGGGTTTGGAATTTTGCACCAGTGTACGACCAAAGCGGGGGTAGCACATGGAATGCTGTAGATGGGGGTGCCATTATTAATAGTTATTTAGCGCCACATCCGACTCTGCTATTTTATGATATTTTTAATTATTATCAAGATGATCCTAGTTCTCAATGGCAAGCTTCTGTAGGAGATTGGAGAGTAACATACGAGGAAATACCAAACAAAGTATACAACAAAATATACATCCAAAATAACCTTGTTCAGGGACTAACAAGCATCAAGGATAAAACTTTTTCTAATTTTAGTGCGCAAATAAAAGTAAAATTACTTAGCCAAGGAAATGGCTGGGCAGGAATGCAGTTTAGAAAGATAAAACCGGGACGCGCAGTGTGGGACGAATATGGCGGATACCTTGCTCATTTAAGGGCGAATGGGGATGTTACGCTTTTGAGATATGACCATAACACTAAGCAACTAAAAACACTTGGTCTTCAAAAAACCAGCGCAAATCCAGTTGAAAATTGGGTTGTCCTGAAAATAACTGCTGTTGGACCTGATATAATTGTCTGGGTAAATGGCGAGAAGTCTTTGCAGGTTCACGATGATGAGGCGGAATACAAAAATTATCATGTAAGCGGTTATTTAGGGCTCGATACTAGTGGGGTTGGCGCTGTTTTCGATGATTTGATAATTACAGATGAGGAGTCTTTCAAATGCGGAAACTCAATCTGTGAAACAGGAGAAACACCTCAAAATTGTCCGGGGGATTGCTGCACAAATGAATGCACAACCTCAGGAGTTAAACAGTGCTCTGGCAATGGATATCAGACTTGCGGAAACTATGATACAGACACATGCTTGGAATGGGGTAGTGTAACATCTTGCCCTTCTGGCCAGACATGCAGCAATGGATTGTGCGCTGCAACATGCACAAATGAATGCACAACCTCAGGAGTTAAACAGTGCTCTGGCAATGGATATCAGACTTGCGGAAACTATGATACAGACACATGCTTGGAATGGGGTAGTGTAACAGCATGCCCTGCCGGGAGAATTTGTGAAGATGGCCAATGTCTATTAACCTCTTTTTGTGGAGATGAAATATGCGAAAGTGGAGAAACGATAGCAAACTGCCCTCAGGACTGCAGAACGATTTCTTCTTCAAAATCTGTAAGGGTTTCTTCCGGGGGAGATAATGTTGCAGCAGGGGAATCTAGTCAGGCGACCAATACACAGGGCAGTCAAAAGGCAAGCGAGTTTCCAACAAAGGGGGTTGCCGTCACAGAGGTGTTGGCGAGCGTAAACAAGGAAGGCATAAACGTAAAGTTGAGCGTTATACGCTTAAATGAAAATCCATCTTCGGAAGCATTGTCAAAGGTTTACCAGTACCTGGAATTAAATCCGGAGGGTGTAGATGACAATGATATTTCAGCTGTCACGGTCAATTTCAAGGTCGAAAAACAGTGGCTTAATGAAAATAGTATTTCCAGCGGCCAGGTTGTGCTTTACAGGCTTGTAGGCAATGAGTGGGTTGCGTTGGAAACTAATATGGTGGGGGAGTATGGGGATTTTTTCCAATATTCTGCATATTCACCCGGGTTCAGCTATTATGCTATTGGTGTTGCTGAATCTAAGCCTGATGGGGGGAGTACACTAACTACAGAGGAAAATACTGTGCCTGGAGAAGAGCCAAAGATTATTGCATCTGGGGGGAAAAAGACAGGGGCAGTAGTGGGGGTTATTATTGTTGTTATCATCATTCTTTCGGCGTTAATAGGGTACTATATGTATGAAAGGTCCAGATACCCATAGTGTATAGCGAAGTGACATATGTCACTAGTCAGAATAATCGTGCAAAATCATGATACACTTCCCCTGGCTTCTTGCCATCAAGGCTGCTATGCGGCCTAAAGTGGTTGTACCTCCTTCTGAAGAACTCTAAATCATT
>JACQSR010000017.1 GCA_016211215.1 Candidatus Woesearchaeota archaeon | reverse complement strand
TTCTACCATAATTTTATGGTGTTATTAACATGAGAAGTAAGGAATCAAGTGTCATCAAATTTCTTATAGAGCATAAAAACGAAGAGTTGAATATACTCAAGATTTCCAAAGCCCTGAAGATGGACTACAAAAATACTTATTCCATTATAAAAAGGCTTGAAAAAGCGTCTTTGGTAAAAATTGAGACTTTTGGACAGTCAAGCAGGGTAAATCTTAATGAGATAGCCTATCCACCTGTATTTGAAGCAGAATTCGAGCGCAGGAAGGAGCTTCTAAAGGATAGAAACATTGCAGTTATGGCCAGCAACTTCAGAAGGGGAATAAAATCAAAGCTGTATATCCTGCTGCTGTTTGGCTCATACGCAAAAAAAACACAGACTAAGGGTTCTGACATTGACTTAATGTTTATATGCGCTGATGGGCTTGAAAATGCTTTTGAAAAAGAGGTTAGCAGGATTGCCCGTTCAATGCCCCTGCCTTTGCATGCATTGGTGTTTTCGGAAAGCCAGTTTATTGGGATGATTAACGCAAAGGAACCCAATGTCGGACAGGAGGCATTAAAAAATAACGTGATTCTGTACGGCATAGAGCCGTATTACGAGATGGTTTGAATGATTGACGCAAAGCAGAAAAAAGAAGCCAAGCAGAATTTTGACAAATATCTGCATGATGGACTTGTTAAAAAAGAGAAGAATGAAACAGCAAGGCAAATGTACCTAAAGAATGCTGAGTTATCACTGCAGCTTGCCGAGGAATGCATGATTAGCCCGCTCAGGCCATATTTGTGGGTTGTGGTCATTTCATATTATTCAATGTTTTATATTTCAAATGCAGTTCTCCTTAATCTCGGGTATAAAACAGGGGATAAAATCGTCCATAAGGTTACAAGTGACGCCTTAATTGTTTTGGTTATGGACAAAATCAGGAAAGGGCTTTTGGAGGGGTATGAAGATGCAAAAGAAGATGCTTTGGAAATTGCTTCCGTCAGGTCGGAAGAGATTATGGCTTTTTATGCGTTGGAGCTTGAAAAGCGCTCAAGATTCCAGTATGACATGACGGAAAGCATTCAGGAGCAGAAAGCAAGAACTTCATTAAAAAGGGCGAGGGAGTTTATGCTTGAGATGAAAAAACTATTGCCGGAGTTTAGAGCGGTGAAATAATGAATAATTAAGCCGTCCTGATAATTTTCTCCTTCTCATCCACCTCAAACACCTTCCCCAAGAATTTCTCGATTGTGTAGATGTTTGTTCTTGCGTGATTCGTGATTTCCGAAGTTTTGATTGTTGAATTTGATGTCAATGCCATGAACGGCAATATCTGGTCTGCAAGATGTGGGTCGCATGGCGCTTTGGAGTTTATGTAATCGCGAAGCCTTGATGCTGCCTCTTCTCCAACAGCTTCAGCCCTTTTTCCCCTCTCGCCAAGTGCATCTGCCCCCAGCCTTATCGGATTGTTCTCGTCAATTTCATTTGGGTCTTTTGAGAAGATTGCCCAGAGGGTTATGCCCGAGCCGGTTGATAATGCCTGCGAGTATTCTGCGCGTATTGACACCGGCACATTGAAGGAGGATAAAATCTGCCGAGCGCCCTTTGCCTGCCTTTCAGCAACTTCGGCCTTTTCAAGGTCGGAAGAGGTATGGGATATCCCTTTTATGGACACAAGGCTGTGCTGCTCAGTCAGATTTATTTTTGGGCCATTTTCCCTTAGATTGTTAAAAGATACTATGTCGTCTTTCAACGTAAACTTTGGCTTTATAAAAAGCTCAACTTCGCCGTTGCCCTTCGGAAAATAACCGCGCCTTACAAGCTTAGATTTTATATCCGCAAATTTTCCCAGGTGAGGCAGCAAAACATTCTCGAAATATTCGTACGGCGCAGCATGTGTGCCTATGGTTCCCCCCCTGATTTTCAAATGGACTTTCCTGTCCGCAAAAATCGCAGGAGGCAGCGCAGCCTGAAGAAGCAATGCGACGCTTCCTGCCGTCTGGATGTCAACGCTTATGGTTTTCCCCTCAATAGGTCCGGGAATGAAAGTTATTTCAGTTGAGCCTATAAAGTCGCCTTCCACTTTTGCATTGCAAAGCTTCTGGACTGCCTGGACACAAAAAAGATGCTGGTTCTTAAGGCCGGGCTGAGACCGGTTTTTCCTTATGCTTGTTATGTGAAACGGCTTCTGGGTTATTGCAGACAGGGCCAATGAAGTCCGCACAATCTGGCCTCCGCCTTCCAGGAAAGAACCGTCTATTTCTATCATGAGAGCTGAGTATACATTAATTATATAAAGTTTGCCGGAGCAAGGCCCCATTGAAAACATCCCCTACTACGCTGACCAAAACCCAATACTTCGTATAGGAACTTGGTCAGCTTCGCCTTTGCCATGCCATGTTTGCTGCGCAAACAGTGGCAAACATGGCACAGACGGTGATGTTTTCAATACCAAACGGAGCAACAACCCGAACATGAAAGATGCAATAATCACCATTAAGGGCCTGACAAAGAATTTCAATGGATTCACGGCTGTCAATGACATATCATTTGAAGTAAAAGGCGGGCATATTTTCGCATTTTTGGGGCCAAATGGAGCCGGAAAAACAACAACCATCAAGATGCTTACCACGCTGCTGAATCCCTCGAAGGGGGATATTGTGCTGAACGGCATAGACCCCACAAAGGACAAAGACAAGGCCAGACGCTCTTTTGGGATAGTATTCCAGGACCCAAGCCTTGATGACGAGCTCACGGCATACGAAAACATGGAGTTCCACGGCGCAATTTACAAAGTGCCAAAACGGCTTAGGGAGGACAGGATAGCTTATTTGATGAATCTTGTCGGGCTATTTGAGAGGAGAAATGACCGCATCAAAACTTTTTCCGGAGGAATGAAAAGGCGCCTTGAAATTGCGCGCGGCCTTATACACCACCCCAAGATTCTGTTCCTGGACGAGCCTACGCTTGGATTAGACCCGCAGACAAGAAATTCCATCTGGGATTACATCAAGAAGCTGAACATGGAAGAGGGGATGACTGTTTTTTTCACAACACACTACATGGAAGAAGCTGAAAAAGTGGCAGACACCATTGCGATAATCGACAAGGGAATAATACTAAAAACCGGAACCGCAGAAGAGCTGAAAGGGCTTACAAAAACAAAAAGCCTGGAAGAGGCATTCCTAAAGCTTACAGGATACTCTATCCGTGAAGAGCGCTCCGGGGCTGTTGACAATCTAAGAACTGCAAAAAGAATATGGGGGAGATGATGGAAGTACTTTATGTCATGTGGCTGAGGCAGATAAAAAAATACTGGCGCTCAAGGGCGAGGATGATTGGAAGCTTAGGGCAGCCATTGCTCTTCCTTATCGCCTTCGGTTTTGGATTCGGCTCAATCTACCAGAAGGCAGAAGGCGGGAATTTCATACAGTTTCTTGCTCCCGGAATAATTGCGATGTCAATTCTTTTTACGGCAATGTTCACTGGCATTGAGCTTATCTGGGACAGGCAATTCGGATTTTTGAAGGAAACCTTGGTTGCGCCGGTGTCAAGGCCGCTTATCATGCTTGGAAGGACTCTTGGGGGCGCAACTGTCTCGGTTTTTCAGGGCGTTGTTGTGCTGCTTGTCTCGCTCCTGGTTGGATTTAAGATAGGGAATCCTGCGCTTCTTCCTCTTGCCCTTCTGTTCATGTTCCTGATAGCATTGCTTTTCACCGCATTTGGAACCGCAATAGCCTCGAGAATGGACGACATGCAGGCTTTCCCCCTGGTGATGAATTTCATCATTATGCCGATATTCTTTTTTTCCGGAGCGCTGTTTCCGCTTGAAGGCTTGTCAGGGCCAATTGAGGTGATAACAAATTTCAACCCGCTGTCATACGGGGTAGACGGACTTCGGGGCGCGCTTGGAGGCGTGTATCACTTTGGGTTGTTTGCAGACCTGGCCGTATTGGTGTTGACAACCACATTTCTGTTCGCTGCGGGGAGCTATCTGTTCTCGAAGATTGAAATATAGGGGAAGACGTATTCAAAAGAAAGCATATCCCCCGGCACGACTCATTTGCAGTGCGGGCAAACAGGCATTGCCATGCGCATAATGCCGCCAAGCACGAGTATTATTCCGACAAATACTGCCCAGTCGACAACTGCCAGATAGGCGTTCAGCAGCACAAGAATGCCAAGAACCAACGCCTTAGCACCCATGCACTTAAAACAACTTCCATGAATGCCGCACGTCATTTCCGTACCTTTAGCCATATTGACACCACCTCAAAAGCCTGCTTTCCAGACTAGTGGGTATTGTGTTTTCCAGATATATAAATATATGGGTATTGATTGATTTGCGGCAATTATGCCGGTTTTGTGTTAAAGCGGGCAAATGAATATCAAAATTTATAAATAAGGGTTACAAATAGGAAAGGATTCTAAAAAAGGGCTAAAGGGAATGAAAGGCAAAGCGGCAAGGAAAGGCGGAGTTTCCAGGAAGGATAAAAAGCATACTGACAGAAAATATGTTCTAACAGGGGTTCCGGGTTTTGATGAACTGCTGGGAAAGGGAATTCCAAAAGGGGAAAGCGTGCTTGTGGCGGGGGGAGCAGGAAGCGGAAAGACCGTGTTCTGCCTTCAATCAATGATAGATGCAGCCCGGAAAGGCGAGAAGTGCCTCTATCTAAGCTTTGAGGAATCTGAAGAACGGCTTAAGGAGCATATGGAAGACTTTGGATGGAATTGGAAGACTCTGGAGCAGAAAGGATTGGTAAGAATCGTGCGCAAAGACCCTTTTGTGCTTTCCAGCAGCATCGAGGCCATGTTTGCAAAAGCCAGGGGGGAGCTTTTGATAGACATAAATGAAGTGCTTGAGATAATACCTGAAGGCTTTCAACCAGATAGGATATTCCTTGATTCTGTGACGGCAATTGCTGCTGCATTCAGCGACAAGGGCTCCGGCTACAGGCTATTTATCGAGCAGCTATTCAGGTATTTGGAGACACTGCATTCAACTTCATTTTTGATTTCGGAAACGGAACAGGTTCCAGTCAGATATTCCGGGGCAGGAATTGAGGAGTTCCTTGCAGACGGGGTTTTTGTGCTATATGCCATCAAGGAGGGCAGCATAAGGCAAAATGCAGTTGAAGTCCTCAAGATGCGCGGCTCAAAGCACGAGAGGAAGATTGTTGCAATGCAGATAACTGAAAGGGGGATTGTTGTTTACCCCGAGCAGGAAATTTTCGGGGGAATCAAGGAAAAGTAGGCTGTAATGGGCATGAAAACCGCGCATAAACCAAAAAAGAATGGAAAAAGGAAGAAAGTGGTAATGGCATTTGGGGCTTTTGACGGAGTCCACTACGGCCACATATATTACCTGAGGCAAGCAAAGAAATTCGGCTACCTCATAGTTGCGATAGCCCGCGACGAGTCCCAGTGGAGATTCAAAAGGATGTACAATCTGCCAGAAAGCGAGAGAAAGAAGCTGGTGGAAAGCCTCGGCATTGCGGACAGGGTGATTTTAGGGAGCACCAAGGACGCGTTGGAAAGGGTGATGGAGGTAAAGCCGGATATAATAGCATTGACAGATTACCATCCCGTTGACAAAAGGCTTCTGCAGGCGGAACTGCGGGAAAAGGGGGAAATGACCAAAGTGGTGAACATCCCTATTTACAAAAAATCCGTATATGATGTCCATCACGGAATAAAAAGGAGATTTAGGAGGAAAGAACTTTTGGGGCTGCCTCCGAGGAAATAATGCAGTACACAAACAAACTTGAAAAGGAATTTGGAAAAATACCGGAGGGGTGGATTGTGCTCCTTGAGACTGATGCCGAGAGTGTGCTTGGGCTGAGCCTCGCAACTATTAAGCTTCTGACTGAAAAAGGGTATTCCGGGATAATTGTGTCGGCAAGCAGGCCATGCAATAATCTTCTTGGCATCTACGCGCAGCATGGGATAGACGCAAAGAGAACCTACATCCTTGACTGCGTATGCAAAAGCCAGGGCATAAAGCCGGAAGCCATGCCCAATGTCAGCTATGTTGAGAATGTAACTGACCTCACGAGCATTTCCATAGGCGTAAATGACCTCGCCAAAAAGGTTGAAGGAAAAAAATTTGTCTTCATCGACTCTGTTGCCACGATGCTGATTCACAACAAACCACAGGTATTCGCAATTTTTATCCACAGCATCCTGACGAAAATGCGCGCAAAGGGCATAAGTTGCCTGCTTACCTCAATTGGCCTGGAGTCAGAAAAAGATGTGATGATGGAAATTGCCCAGCTTTGCGACAGGGTAATAAAAATTTAGGCCTTATGTTTCCTGAGCTTTTCCTGAAGAGCGAGTTTGCTTTCCTTTAAGTCCTGGATGCGCTCACGGTATTTTGCCATTAACCCGTCATAATTATCCCGTGTGATGCAGTGCTCCTTGAAGTATTTTCTCTGAATATCTTTCTCCATTTCTATTGTCCTCTTTTCCTCGTCGCTTACCTTTCTTAATCTGGAATTCAAACGGGCCGGATACCAAAGAGGCCGGGTCGCGAGCACCAAAAATACAGAACCTGCGACAAACAAGTACCAGTATCTCAAAAGGACATTATAGTAGAACAGCCTTGCCTTTAGTTCCACAGGTCCAACCGGTTCGACGCTTATTGGCTTGGGGGTTGCTGAAGCGCTGTTGCCATAAATGTCGGATGCACTTATTTCAATCGAGCCGGCATCTTTGTCCGATTCAGTAAACAAATAAGGCGCCTGGTATATTCCCGCTTCACCTTCTTCCAGGGATACGGTTCTGTTGCCCACACTTGCAGAAACTTGTGCATTCTCTACCGGGATATCATTGCCGTAAGTCACCCTTGCCTCTATATTTTCTTTTTGTCCGGTGAAAAAATCAGCGGGAACCGGTTTTGACAGCACTATGCTGATAAGGGCGTGCCCTATGTTTACCGGAACCTTGTTGCCTCCTGCCTTTATTATCCCGTTTTGCGCCGCAACTGCCTGCACGGCAACGTACCATTTTCCAACCGGGTCGTCCGGCCCTATTTGATACTCGGCAGTGTATGTGCCCGGGCTTGCTTCGTCAAGTGTGATTATCTGCGATTGCGGACTCTTTAAGCCAACCGTGGCGTTTATTACAGGATTGCCCTTGTCCTCTACCTCAACAGTTATGGGGATTAGGCTCCCCCTCCTAAACTCTCCATTCGCAAGGGGGCTTAGGAATGTGACGGTGTAAAATGCAACCCCTTTTGGTGTTGAGACTTTTGTTATTGCACCGGCATTTCCCTCATTGCCGTACTTGTCAGTTGCAGTTATTTTAATATCCCACGTACCATCAGGCTCGCCAAAACTTAGGGGGTAAACATCGCTGAAAAAACCTTTCTTGCCCGTAGAAGTCTCTTTTTTGAATATTAAACCCCCATCATAGGATGCGGAAATTGTAACATTGACACCTTCTTGGGGTGTCGCATTAAAATCATAAATATGGCCCTTAATTTCCAAATTCTGCCCCTTAAAGTGCTCTTCTCCCAAGGAGGTGTTTATCCTTAATTCCGGGTCTATGTTAACCAGAATTGCAAACTCATCATATTGCGAAGCCTGCTCTGCCGTATAGAGTATTTTATACCTTCCGCCGGCTATGCTTTTGTTGATTGTGATGTTCAGGCCATAAACCCCATTTTCATCAGGGCCCTGCAAAGGCAATATTAATTTTCCAAAAAATGATGATTCGGCATTCACTTTTGCGGTGCCGCTTGGGTTGCCGGCGTAGTAAACCTGCGTCAAGAACAGGTGACTTCCCCTTTTCAGAGTCTCAAGGTTCTCAGGGTTTCTTGCCACCACACCTACAACTTTCTGAATTCCTCCTCCGCCGCCGGATTCAGTTGTGGTTGTTCCCGTCCCGGTTCCGCCGCCTGCTCCGCCCCCTCCACCACCACCTCCACCAGGCGGGCTTCCTCCTGGAGGGCCAGGAACCCCCCCAGCAGCCATTCCTGAAAAAGAATCACCTGATTTAAACACGGCCAATAGCATAACCCCGCCGATGACTAGAATAGATATTGCAAGAACCAGAATCAATTGGTCATATTCGGCTCTTTTTTTCATGGGGGGAATTTGTTTTATTTATATTTAAAACTTGCTAAGTTGGTTTTCGTCTGATGGCTATCACCCGATTACGAGCAAAGCCAACATCACAAGCACTCCTGCGCAGAATGTTCCAAACTGGAGCAGGGACTTTCCAATATTAATTTCCTTGTGGAGCTCCGGAATCAGGTCCGAGCCTGCTATGTAAATGAACGTGCCTGCTGCAAATGGCACAAGGAATGCTGTTGCGTTCTCAATTTTTGAGCCCAGGAGCAGCGAAACAACGGCGCCAAGGAAGGATGTAAGGGCTGTAAGGAAGTTGAAGAACAGGGCTTTATTTTTGGAAAAGCCGCCGTGAATCAGAATGCCAAAGTCGCCTATCTCCTGAGGTATTTCGTGGAGCACGACTGCGAGGGTAGTTGCAATTCCAGCCGGTATGCTTAACAGGTATCCTGCGCCTATGATAATGCCGTCAATAAAATTATGGACGCCGTCGCCGAACAGGTTAAGATATGCAAATGGATGCGGGTGCTTTTTTGTGGTTGGGAGATGGCAGTGGCGCCAGTGGATGAGCATTTCAACCACAAAGGAAAATGCTATTCCTATTATGATCGAAAACGAGGCTGATAAACCAAGACCTTGTGATGATGCTTCGGGAAGGAGGTGCAGGAAGGCGTCTCCAAACATTGCTCCTGCGGAAAAGCTGACCATGTAAAGCAGGATTTTTCTCAGGCGCTTGATGTCTATTGCCAGCGTAAATACGCCTATTAAGGAGATTACGCTGACTATCAGGACGCTGGCCAATGTGTAAACCCAGACTTCATTCATTGCATAGGGAACCTGCATTTTCCGTATTTAAGACTTTCTGTGACGAAGCCTAGTAGAAAACTCCGCTACGCTTCGGGTTAGCAGCCTCAAAGTCCCTGATACAGTACCTTAAGGCTGACATTTCCCGTAGGGAGCATCCCCTTTGTCAGCGTGCTTATACAATAGATTGAACTTTGACTGAAGCTGCTAACCTATTTTTCTACTAAGCCTGTGACAAGATATTTAAGCCCGGCAAACATACCATTATAACATGAACGAGCTGGCAAAGAAAACATGCGTGCCCTGCATGGGGGGCGTTCCCGGGCTAAAGGGGAAGGATGTTGATAGGCTTCTAAAGCAGCTCGGCAACAAATGGAAAGTTGTGGATGAACGCCATCTCGAGAAAGAGTACAAGTTCAAGGACTTCAGGGAGGCGCTTGATTTTACAAACCGGATTGGCAACCTTGCAGAGGAGCAGGGCCATCATCCAGACATATACCTTGCCTGGGGGAAGGTCAGGCTAACTGTTTGGACCCACAAGATAGACGGCTTAACGGAAAGCGATTTCATATTTGCCGCAAAGGCGGATGAATGCTGAAATTTTGGCCATGAACGAAAAAAAGACTGTAAGGGTTTTTGCATGGGCTTCTTTCCTGAATGACTTAGGTTCGGATATGATTTATCCGTTCTGGCCTTTCTTTGTTACAACAGTTCTTGGAGCTGACATGGCCGTGCTTGGCTTCATTGACGGGCTGGGCGATGCCATTGTTTCTGTTTCTCAGGCAGTATCCGGATACTTTTCCGACAGGCTAAGGAAGAGAAAGGTTTTCATCTGGCTGGGATACCTTTTTGGCTCGCTTTCCAGGATTGGGTATGCAATGTCGGTCGTGTGGCAGCATTTAATCCCGCTAAGGGTGCTGGACAGGGCCGGAAAAATGAGGGGAGCCCCAAGAGATGCAATAATCGCAGAGATATCCACCAACGAAGACAGGGGCAAAAATTTCGGATTCCTGAGGGCAATGGACAACCTGGGTGCGGTTGTCGGAATTTTGCTTTCAATTCTGCTCATAGGTTTTTTGGGCTACAGGAAATTGTTCCTGGTTGCAGCAATACCATCGCTAATCGGGGTTTTGCTTATCCTAATATTCATAAAAGAAAGGAAGACTGAGGCCAAAATATACAAGGGCATTTCGCTGAAGGATGTGGACAGCAACTTCAGGCTGTTCATACTGCTCAGCTCAGTTTTTGCGGTCAGCGCATTCAGCTATTCCTTCCTGCTGGTTTACGCTAAACAGGCCGGGTTTCAGATTGCATTCATACCAGTCCTTTACCTGATATTCACATTTACGGCATCAATTTCTTCCATGCCGTTTGGAAAGCTCTCCGACAGGATTGGGAGAAAATCCGTAATCATGATGTCTTTTGCAATTTGGGGCTTAGTATGCCTGAGCATTATTTTATTCCACAGCTATGCCGCAGTGATTATTGCATTTGTGCTTTACGGGCTGCATAAGGGAGCAATGGAGCCTGTGCAGAAGGCGTTTGTTTCGGAATTGGCTCCAAAAGAATACAAGGCAAGCAGTTTGGGGGGCTTCCAGATGGCAGTTGGCCTTGTAGCATTGCCGTCTTCAGTCATTGCGGGTCTGCTCTGGGACAAAATAGGCGTATCTGCCCCGTTTTACCTGTCTTTGGCATTAACATTTGCTTCAATGCTCATGCTTGTGTTTGTAAAGGAAAAAAATTTAAAGTAGAATGAAAAACAGGCAATTATGGCGGCATCAGTTATATCCCGGGAAGAATTGAAGAAGCTTATAGACTCAAAAGGGAAATATGTTCTTGTGGACGTGAGGGAAAGGGCGGAACTTGCATACGGAAGTATTCCGACTGCGCACAACATACCTTTTTCGGAATTCAGGGGTGCGATGGAGATGGACCCTGAAGAGTTCCGGAAGAGGTACTTCTTTCCCAGATTCCTGAGAAATGACAATGTTATTTTCTACTGCAGGAGCGGTGGAAGAAGCGAAAAGGCCGCAAAGTATGCCATTGCCAAAGGGCACATAAACGCAAAGAACTTTGCAGGCGGAATACTGGAATGGTCGGAGATTGACCCTAGCGTAAAGAAGTATGGCCCCGGGGTTTGATTATGGGGATATTCTTTGTTATACGCAATCGGCTGAGGGTCGAAAAGATAGCCTCACTTCGTGAGAAATTTATTTATTGTGGGGCGCCTAAGCAGGATTTTTTTTCATCCTTAAATCATAAGCAACATTTTCAATATGAATAGATGATTCAATTCCTCCATGAATACCTAAAACTACTGCACGCGTACTTTTTGGGTTGGCTTCTTGTCTGAATACTATATGCTCTAAACATGGATTAGGGCATGTGAGAGATCCACCACTAGGAAGATATCTCAACTCAACGTACATTATATTAGCAGAGAAGCTATGGAGCTCTAAACTAATAGATGGGTATAGTTGATTTGCTCTTTTAGCGGGATAAAATAATTTCGTACATTCTCTTAATTTTCTAAAGGCGTCATCTAGTTCTTTCAATTGTTCGGTCGGAGACATCTCAATATTAGTCCAATCAAGCCAAGGGCCTCCTTTTACACCATATTTTATACTATAATCTGTTGGTATTTCAGCATCTATAGCTGGCAACTCCTTCAGTCCAGGCTTAGCATATACTCTATATCTCGTTAAACCAATCACAAGCTCTACACAATCTGCACCGCGAACATAATCCACATCCACTAATCCTTTAGGTACCTCTCTTCCAATCGGCGAAGAATTGCGATTAATAGAAAGTTGATCTATAATTGATTGATTCCTAGGATGTACTTCTACCCATGGTGTTTTAAGACCTTCAGGAGACTCGACAAATAATTCTAAAGATTTATCTTTTGGTTCATAATAAAATTCAACAGCCCCTACTAGGTTTTTATAAGCTCTTCTCAATTTTGCTATTTCAGTTGCATAATTAAGACTTAATCTATCCGGGATCACAAAGAAGGGTATAATTATCCTGCCTGAAGCATTTTTGGTCTTTGTTTTACTTGCCATTTTAACCATGACAAAGAAATAACAAGAGAATATTTAAACTTTTGTTGCTGTCATAACCAACAACAATATAGAAATGTTTAAATACAAGTGAATATTCCCATAATATATGCAAGAAATACTGCAAAAATTTGGTTTAGGACAATCAGAGGCAAAAGTATATCTGGCCTTAATTGAATTGGGCGCTTCTTTAGCTGGAGATATAACTAAGAAGGCAAATATCAACAGAAGCAATTGCTATGACGCACTTCAAAGATTGACGGAAAAAGGTTTAGTTTCTTATGTGATTAAATCAAATAGAAAATATTTTCAGGCAGAAACACCGCAGAAATTTTTGGAGTTGATAAAAGAAGAGGAAAATCAATTAAAAGATAAAGAAAGAGAAATAAAAGGAATTCTTCCACAACTTATAGAAAAATCTAAAATTTTTGCTGAAAAGCCAGAAGCAACAATCTACAAAGGAAAAAAAGGGATAAAATCAATCTTTGAAGATATTTTAAAACATAAAGAATACTGGGTTTTTGGATCTTCTGGAAGATTTAAAGAAGTTTTAGGACCATTTTTTGAGTTATTCCAAAGACAAGTAAAAGAGAACAAAATCAGATGCAAACTAATTGCTTCTGAATCTGTAAGGAATACGGACATAGTAATCCATGCAGAAACCAAATTTTTACCTAAAAGTTATATGACTCTAATTTCTACAATAGTTTATGACAGCAAAGTTGTAATAATCTCATGGACTGAAAACCCGATTGGATTCTTATTAGAAGATAAACAAACTGCTGATTCTTATAGAACTTACTTTGATTTTATGTGGAATATTGCTAAAAAATAACTGTGCCCCACAATACGACTAAACTACGACCCTCAGCCGACTTTCTCGCTACGCTCGAACCACGTTGCATTCTCAAGTCTACGGACTTTCGGAGCGTATAACGGCGCATAAGTAATCTTCCCATTGCATTTTGTCCAGACATCGCCAATCCACCACCCCCAATAATCCAGGGCTTTTGCCATTGCAAAGATTGCAGAGAATCCCCTTTCTATCTTCTTCTTGGCGGTGCCGGCTTCCGCCTTGAATAGACAAACACCACCACAAGAACTATCAGAACGGCTAATATGGCCAAACCTGCCAGGAGGTTTCCATAACTCAAGGGAGGCATCACAACTGCTGCGGTGGGCTCTTCTATTGGCGCTACGACCTTTTCTTCTGCCGGCTGCTCTTCGGCTGGAGGTGATGGTTTTTCCATTCCGGTTACCGCAAAAAAGCTGAATCCGTACGATGTTGCCTCAAAGTAGATGTTGTTGTTATCCGACCCCGTACTGGATGTCGGCAGGGCTGTCCATTTTTCAGTGTATCTTTGGAGCCTTATCGTGGACTCATCGATATTATTTTCAGATATCCATTTCTTTGAAACCTGGAACTTTATTTTAACATTATTAATGTCTCCTGCTTTTAGGTTTGCTCCAGTGATTTCAAGATACTGAAGGGCCTTTCCATCGGGCAAACTTACGCTGGATGGCTTGTCCTTGAGGCTGGAAAGCGACAGGGTAACATCAGCAACATCGTTGTTCACCTGAAGCCTTATGTCATAAACTGCAATTGAGGGATTGGTGTTCTTCATGAAGACCGGGGTTTTTTTTTCAACAAGGCTCCAATACTGGGATGTCTTTGCAGCCACGTTTGAAGGTGCACCTACCGCTCCACCGCCTCCTCCGCCGCCGGAACTGCCCCCGCCACCACTGGAAGAGCTGCTGCCACTGCTGGTTGAAGTCGATTCCCTGTAAGTGGAGAACTCGCAGAAGGGCACCTCCCAGACGCAGTTTGTCGCATCGACAAGAGCTGAAGAGGATGTCCTGTCCACGCAGTTTGCGCCGCTGTCATCGCAGTGATACAGCCTATCGCATGTTCCGCTGAATGGAATCTTAATCTTGCACAGTTCAGGATGCAGATTGTTGATTATCTTGTCCCTCGTATCTGATGTCAAGCCGACAATATCTGCTGTTTTGATTATGTCCCCTGCAGCGCTGATTGTCCTGACCTTGTCATTCAATCCGGTTTTTGTGAGCGATGTATTGATGAACTCAAGGTATGTGCTGCCATCGCTTGCATTCATTTTTATGTTAACTTTCCTTCCGAGGGTATAATTGGTTTTCATTCCGCTGTTGGGGCCGCATACAGCACCCTGCACGTGCTCATAAACACCGTTCCTGTCGGTGTCGTAAGATACTGTCCAGTTGCCAGGCACCTTGATTCTTGTGACGAAGTTGCAGAACCCGCACTTGTCCCGCGGAGCTGAAGTAAACAAACTGCACTTGCTTATTCCGCACTTTCCGCCTGAGTCACAAATCTTCAGCTTGTAATAATATTGGGTATCATTGACAAGGTTAAAGCCAATGGTTGACCTGTAAATCTCACCGGTGTGCCAGAGCTTGTAGTCCCTCACAGTTGCGCTTGTCGCCCCAATGTCATCTATGCTGGAGTTGAGTGTCTGGCACTGAGAGTCGGTGTAATAAAAGAGCAAAGTCCCGTTTGTGGGCTTATTTGTGTCGTACATCACGAGCGCTGAATCAGGATATTCCTCTATCTTTACTCCGGACACCAAGGGTGTGCTCGTATCCAAGAATGCTGCTGCATTGACACCTGAACTGGCACACTTTGATGAGTACTGGCAATCCCAGTCATTGCAGTCAATATTTCCGTCGAAGTCATCATCTATCGAGTTGAAGCAGTCCTCATATTGGACATAGCCTTTTTTCATTATGTCCTCAAACTTAGCAGCATCCGCGCCATAAGAGAACACGTCCGTTATCTCGAAATCAACTGAACCAGGGGTGACGTACGATGGCCCAACAGTGTCGCTTGGAGAGCTTGTATTTCCGGTGTTTCCTATTGTTGCAATAAAAACCCTCATGTCTTTTGTGGAGTCATACAACAAGGGATACTTTGACAGGTCTGATTTCTTGATGGCAACCATCGGCCCGCCCATGTCCTCGCACATCGCCTTGCTCCATGCACTCAATTTTAGTTCAGCTGAAGACCACTTTGAGTTGTCACATTGGTATGAGCTGAAGGATTCAGATGCTTTGCTTTTGTTTATGTCCCAGACTGAGTAGTACCTTAGCCTGAATTCATATCCAACCGCAGAGGAATTATGGCTCAGGGTGCATCCTCCGCTGGCGCTTCCGTCGGTGTCGAGATAAACATAAACTTCTACAGTATCGTTGCCAGCGCCAGTTATCTCGTTCCCAGGCGAGAGGCTAACCTTTACCTTGTTGCATACTGAAGCGTTCCTGAAGTCCTTCACCTTTGTTCCAAATCCGAAAGAATCACCCATATCCTTCATGCCGAAGCCGCAAATATCGACGCTCTGCTGAAGTATCTCCCCGTCGCAGCTGTCAATGCCCAAAATAACCGGAGCGCCTTTTTCCATGGAATCAAACATTTCCGTCTGTCCGATCGGGTCGCATAAACCCGTAATCCATTTGCAACTGCCGACGCATGCTGACTGCGTGCTAGCGGACATGCATGTGGGTTCACAGCCACCCCACGCTGAAGAGTTGCAGTATATGTTGTTATCGCATAATGTTGAGTTCATTGTCAGGCTGAAGTTATTCCAGCACTGGTCCATTGTGTTCATGCAGTTGGAGCCATAAAGGTCACTCTTCCACCAGCATCCGGCACTTTCGCATGAGGATTGGTCATAATTGCCCCAGCAGGGTTTTGACCAGTCAACTTCACAAGAAGGATCTTGCTCCGGCGTCCACCCGCAGCTGATGTTGATTTTTGTCTTGTTTGTGCACCAGGACTGGTTGCCGTCATACTTAAAGCAGTCTCCACCCATTCCACCACCCATTCCTCCTGCAGAGGATGACGCGCCCATGCTAAATCCGTCCTTGGGGCCACACCATCCGGGGTTCTTCCAATTGCAGCCTGCAGTTGACCTGCACAGGACTTCGCTGCTTGAAAGGGAACTGTTAGAACAGCTTTGTGCCTCCTCTTCCTGGCACCAACCCGTCACGTCCTGCCAAGTGCACCCGCTTATCGCCTGACAATCGGACTGCGAGGAATATGCAGACCCAAAGCATGCAGAATCGCAAGACGCCCCCCATGACTCAGTCTTCCACCGGCATTTGTTTCCAGATACTGAAGCGCAGTCTGATTGGGTAGTCTTGCTCCAGCAGATGTTCATGGAATTTTCGCACCATGCGCTGTTGTAGCCGCCCCAGCTCTCATTTCTCCAATTACAGCTAGCTGCCAAACACGAGGCATTGTCCTGATTATCCCAGCAATTTCCGCTCCAATTAATCTCGCAATGCGGCTGGCTCCATTGGTTAGTCTTCCAGCCGCAGCCTGTTGTACCTGTGCAGCTCGAAGATGAAGTGTACTGCCAGCAATCCTTTGACTTGAAGCTTGAGTGGTCGCACCAGCCCCCATTTGAATTGCACCAGTCGGTTCCCAGTCCAAAGCCATCGCACCAGGTGTCGTTCGTCCACGTGCATCCCTGGCCAGAGTTTGAGGAGCATTGAGTAATATTCAGGCCCATGCACACTTCTGCCGTGCTCCAATCCTTCTCGCAGAATGCTGCGGCAGTGCCAGTATCATTATTCCATGCGCAGTTTGATTGGCCGCTGCAGAGCGAAATGTTTTTATCGTACTTCCAGCACTGGCTTCCCTTGAAATCGCACCAGCTGCCCCATTTATCAATTACCCATTCGCACCCTGCACCGATGCAGGTGTCGTTTGATGTCCACCCAAAGCAGTCGCCAGAAACTAGACCACAATAAGAGTCCGCATAGCATACCGGGTCTGAGCAGTCGACCAAAGTGTCATCATCATTATCAATTCCATCAAAGCATAATTCGACATCCTCTCCGATATTTGCGACGCAGGAGCCTTCGTTTGTTGTTCCCTGCCACTTGCAGCTTCCAGTCTGGTTTGCAACATTTGTCCTTCCGAGATTCTGGCAGTTGGTTTGAGTCTTGCACCTGTCACATGCTTCCTCACATGTCTTTTCCCCCTTGTTTACGCAAAGGCCTCCACTTGCAGTTGTGTTGTCTGTCAGCCACTTGCATCCGCCACCGCCACTGTTGGCCTTGCTTTGGGTGCAATAATAACTTGGCTTTTTTGTGGTGTCATTATTTAGCGGATCTCCCTTGAATGAGCAGTCGCCGCAGGTTGTGTCACAATCTCCTGCAAGGCCTTTCTTCCATTCTTCCTTCGCCTTGCATACTCCGATGCCATTAGGGGCATTTGTATTCGCAGTAAATTCGCAGAAGCCTAATTTGCTATCCTTGCACGCAGAATCGGCGTTTGTGGAATTCACAGTTGCGCCGTTGCTGTCTTTCGTCTCGCATGCGAAGCACGCCTTGTTGCAGTTCTCCTCCTCATCAAATTTATACTCGCACCTTCCGGTTGGTATTGACAAGTTCCCTTCACAATAGCTTTCAGTTATCCATTTGCCGCCGGCAGCCTCACAGCTTTTCTTGTTTTCAATCTTGATTAGGCTTTGAGAGGTATTTCCAAATATCTTATCTGTCTTGAATTTACATTTTGAGGTTGAATTATCCCAGCTGCACGGCATGAACCACGGGCTTCCTGCAATGGTGTTGCAATCTGACATCAGCTCCGCGTCCTCGCATGCCTTTTCACCGCTAGGAGTTTGCGCAAGCTGGCTTGTGCAGGTCGTTGATAGAACATTTTTTGTGCAGCTTCCGTTTACCCAGGAGCAGCAGGATGACAGCACGGGGATGCTATTGCACATGTCAGAATTGTTTATGTTGGAGCAGGATATTCCAAATTTAGTTATGTTTGGGCCTATTATGCCGGCCGCCTCATTGCACAGGCCGCTTGAGTATATACAACCGGTGACGTTTGCGCATTGAGTGGCATTTGTGTCAAAAATATAGCATCCGGGATTCCACTCATTGGATATGCTTGAATTGGAGAAACCTACCGAACCCCATGTCGGTTCAGTGCAGTTGCCCCCTAAAGTCGGGCTGGAGGGATTTGCGTACTGCCACCAGCAGTAATCTGTGTCCATGCATGACTTTTCGGTGGTCATGTTGATGCATGTTGTTTTTGCAATGTTCTTCTGGCACCAGCCGTTGTTGTTGTTTCCTGCCGGATTACCAAACCAATCGCAGGCAATGCCATAGGTATTATTCTCGCACCTGCTCTCGTTTCCGCCTTTCATGGAATCCCATGTCCAGCAGTTTACCTCCTCACACCATCCGGAACTGGTGTAAGAATCCCAGTTGCAGTTCCCCCTGGATTTGCATGATGCGTTTGAGTTGGCAGTCCAGCAGCCGTCAGTACTGCAGTAGCTTCCAGACCATGTACAGGATGTTCCTATTGTGTTATTTTCACAGGCACTCTCATTTGTGAAATCAAAACTATAGCAGTTTTTTTCCTGGCAGGAGTTCCATTTCCACTGGCAATTTATACCCGTGGCTGCATTGCATGAGGTTTCATTGGGGTACGCAGAAGAGTCCCAGCAATACCTTTCCTTGCATTGGGAATTCGACCAGGTGCAGTTATAGCCTCTCCAGTCATTAGCTGCCGAGCATGCCGACTGCGAGCTGTAATCCCGACAGCCTTTTTCGAAGCACTGCCCCCACTTGCAACCTGTTGCATTCAAGCAGGATGATTCCCCAGTTTTTGAATAGCAGTCAGATCCCCCGACGCTGTAACAGCTTTCTGCCGAATAACAGCTTAGATTTGCAGTGTTATTTACGCAGCTTGCTTCACTTTTTCCTGAGAATGACCAGCAACTTACCGTATTACATGAAAAATACTCCTGACCGCCAGTCCAGGTGCAGTTTTTGCCGGGTATGGAGACTGTACCGCAATCACTCTGGGTATTTAGGCTCCAGCAATTTTTTTCCTCGCACCAGCTTCCCCAACCATCAATTCTCCACCTGCATGTTGTGTCAGCGACGCACGTCGCATTCGAAGTGTACGACCAGCAGCTGGCAGCGGAAGAAATCTGAACGTAGAGCAGGAGATTTAGAAGCAATAAGCCCATCAAGGCAAACAGGGTAAGCTTTCTCATCAATCGACCTCTTTTTTTGAACCGCCCACTATATATAACGTATTTAACTAAACCCAGGCATAGCACTATTTAAAGGTTTTGCCCAAAAACAGAAGATACCCAGCTTCCGATTAAAGTAGTAAGTATAATTACAGCAGCCGCAATAAACAAATGCTCAGATACGACTTCCCACGCCTTTATTTTTTCCTCCCTTGCGAGAACATAGCTGAAGATGCTCAGCAGCAGTGCGCCCCAGATTATGCTTACGATTATTGCTGTTGAAAGGCTAAACAGCAAAACCGGAACAACAAATGTCATTGCGAAGAGGAACTTGAAGAGGAAAGTTGACAGCGTTGATTCCCATATTTCCCGCCGCGTGTGTTTTATCTCTGACTCCTCTGAAATGTGAATGCCCAAAGCGTCGGACATTGCATCGGCAACAGCTATTGTAAGAATACCGCCGACGACAACTTCCTTTGAGTGGGTGCTGGCATTAAGGCCGGTCATCAATCCAAGAGTGGTTATTATTCCCGAGGTGAGCCCAAAGCTCAGGCCGGTTTTGATGGTGTGCTTCACAGCTGGAAACTTAGATCGGGAGTTTAAATAAATTTGGGATGCGGAGCATTTATAATAGGGGATGAAAATAATTAATAATTTTGGCGGGGTTTTCATCCTCTAGTATATACTAGCGGCAACAACTATGGGATATTATTTATTTAGTGCCGCTATTATAT
>JACQSR010000016.1 GCA_016211215.1 Candidatus Woesearchaeota archaeon | reverse complement strand
GGTTGCCATAGGCACGCCAGTCGACGAATACCTTAACCCAAAGACAAGACAGTTCCTGGAAATACTAACCGACCTGAAAAAGAACTTCAACAACAGCCAGACAATAATAATCAGGAGCACAGTCTACCCTAACACGTGCAAACAGCTCCTGAACATCCTAAGCCAGAACGGCAAGGAAACCTGGCACCTCGCATACTGCCCTGAAAGGATAGTGCAGGGATACGCAATGACAGAACTCCTCGAACTGCCACAAATCATAGCGGGATTCAGCGAAAAGGCAATAAAAGACGCAACTGAGCTATTCTCAAAAATCTCGCCAAAAATACTCCACGTCTCAATGGGAGAAGCAGAACTCGCCAAGCTCTTCGCAAACTCCTGGAGATACATCCAATTTGCAACAACCAACCAATTCTATATGATGAGCCAAAGCTTCGGAGTGGACTACGGCAAGCTCAGGAAAGCGGTAATGGACGGCTACAAAAGAGCAGAAGCCCTGCCCACTGCAGGATTTGCAGCAGGACCGTGCCTGCTCAAGGACACGATGCAACTCGCAGCCTACGGGGGAGGCAACTTCCTACTGGGACACGCCGCAATGATGGTAAACGAAGGCCTGCCAAACTTCATAGTCGAAGAAATAAAGAAAAAGCACGACCTCAACCAGAAAAAAGTCGGCATTCTCGGAATGGCATTCAAGGCAAACATCGATGACGTACGCGATTCACTATCCTTCAAGCTGGGAAAGGTACTAAGATTCAACGGCGCGAAAGTCTACTACTCAGACGAATACGCCAAGAATCCCGACTTCGTCACCAAGGAAAAACTGATAGAGGAAAGCGAAATAATCATCGTCGCAGTCCCACACAAGCAATACAAAGGCCTAGCCATCCCGAAAGGCAAGGAAGTCGTGGACCTGTGGGGCATAGTGAAGCAGGAATAAATCAGTGTTTAATGAATTTCTTTATTCCCCTTAAAAGAAGAATGCACAGCAAGAAAATTGCAACAAATTCCAAGCCCAACGTAATCCATAAGACTAGACCGACTGTTACAAGAATCATATTGTCAAAATAAGAGAAAAGAAATTTTTTAGAATCTATCTCTGGCTGCTTTCTGAGTTTTTTAATTTTCTTTCGAGCATCAATAGCAAAAAATGTTCCGACACGCCCACAGTCCTTGCACTCGAATAGCGTATTAACCAGCGAGCTGGGTATGTTTAGAAAAAAGCTTGAGGGCTTCAACGGATTGGGAAATTTCCAGTTATCGCTGCCACAGCCTGGGCAAACGTAATTAGACCTCAATGAACTGCCCTCTTTTCCGAAAAGGTTACTATTGCTCCAAGCTTTGACTTTCTTAAAGGTCATATCAAGATAGTTAAAGAGCATATAAGTAGGCTTGAAAATCAGTAAATAAAGCTTTTTGTAGAAAATGTGGAAAATTTGCTGAAGATAGTGTGTCCAGTGGCTTTTGATGGCATTTTTACGGCTGCTGTGAGTGAAATATTGAAAGAATTGCGGCAGCTGCCGGAAGATTTACGACTTTTTGACCCCACTGGACACTGGACATCCCCGGCTAGGGTATTTAAGGAAGTTCTGCAAAGTTGTAAAAAAGAAAAAGCGCCACCATAGCTCGGCGCAAGAGGTTGATACCCAAAGACCAAACAAACTCTCATATATTTAAACTTTATGCCGGCGTCGCCTAGCTCGGTATGGCGAGAGGTTGATGCAAGTCCTGCCTAGCAGGACTGTACAGTCGGCTTTTGCCGACTTGTACCCTCTTGGCGAAAGCCTCGCGGGTTCAAAACGTGGGTGAAAATCCCGCCGCCGGCGCATACTTAAACAAAGAAAAAAGTGAAAAGCTGATGGAGCGAATTGGATACGCGACCGCCCTTGTGGACTAACAGGGAATTTATAAAGACAAATAGCAAAAATTCTCGTAAAAAGTGGTGTGAATGACTAATTACGGTTCATTTGGAGGAAATCTGTTTGGCAACTACGCACCACGCCCAAAAAAGAAGCGGAATGTATCGCACGCTCTGAAGCTTTGGGCGTGGGAGAATAAAACCCACAAGTGTTATGTCTGCGGAAGGCGAGTTAATAAGCAATCAGAAGCAGAATTTGATCATACGAGAGCTTATTCCAAAGGCGGGGCAACTGACCTAACGAATGTTAAAATTTCCCACAGGTTCTGCAATCGCATAAAAGGCGATAAATCCATTTCGAGAACTCACAGAATTTTGGGAATTAAATCAAATAAGAAAAAGATTGTAACAAGAAGAAAACGGCGACCTTCACGCAAGCCGCTTTCTTTTTGGGGCATATGAATTCTCCAATAATGTAAGCCACCTATTGCCTTCTTCGGTACCGTTTACGCTTTCATTGCTGCCGTTTGAAAAGAACCAACCAAATCATTTAAATATCATGCTGGAGGCACAGCGCCCATGAAGCATACCAAGATACTGCTGACAGGCGGCTCCGGCACATTGGGAAGACACATACTAAACTCAGGCCTATTCAAGGACATCCTCGCGCCAAGCAGCAAGGAAATGAACATAACATCCGCTGCTGCCGTGGAAAAATTCTTCTCAAAAAACGACTTCGACAGCATAATCCACTGCGCCGCAATGGCCCGCGTTGCAGAATGCGAAAAAGAGCCTGAAAAAGCCGTATTGGTAAATGTTATTGGCACGGCGAACCTCGTTAAGGCAGCAACCGAAAAACGAAAAGAGATAAAACTGGTGCACATCTCAACAGACGGCATCTACGAAAGCACAAAAGGAAACTACTCAGAGAATGACGCGGCAAGGCCATACAACTTTTACGGCTGGACAAAGCTGGGCGCAGAAAGCGCAGTGAACGTGCTGAAAAACTTCTGCATCATAAGGACAAGGTTCCTTGACCCGGAAAACATAAAATACGACACCTATGCAAAAGACTCATACACATCAATCTTGCCTGTTGACGAACTTGTGAAGGCGATAGCTGCAATGGTTGAGAATGATTTCATTGGAACTGTAAACATTGGCGGCGGCAGAATATCCGATTATGACGCCTACAGAAAATACAAGCCCACCATAAAGCCGTGCAAGTTCTCAGAAATACAGGAAAAAACACCATTCAGGCTATCGAAGGACGCATCAATGAACACAACACTATGGAAAAGGCTGCAACGAAAATGACAAAGCTCACGATAATCATGCCAGTCAGGAACGAGAGCGCCAACCTGAAGATGATACTCAAGATAATAGACGCACTGATGGAAGCGCCCTACGAAATACTGATTGTCTACGACAGCCCGGACGACGACAGCATACCAATAGCGCAGGAAATGCAAAAAAAGAACAAATCAGTCAAGCCCCTGCACAACACACTTGGAAGGGGAGTGATAAACGCCGTCAGGACCGGAGTTGCCGCAGCAAAAGGGGAATACATCCTTATTTTGCCTGCCGATGACATGGGCGCAATATTCGGAATAGGAAAAATGCTCACGGAAATAGAGAAAGGCTACGACTTGGTGAGCGCAACAAGATACGCAAAAGGAGGCAAGGTAGTTGGAGGCGCAGTGACGAGCAGGCTGCTATCAAGAGTTGCCAACAAGTTATTCATACTGTTTGCAGGGTCAGCATTAACAG
>JACQSR010000015.1 GCA_016211215.1 Candidatus Woesearchaeota archaeon | reverse complement strand
GGTTTATATAACACTGCGCGGTTCTTCCGTCTATGGCGGTCTTGATGTAGTCTGGCAGCATTGGAGACTGTGGATCTCCTAGGGTGGGTTCAAATCCCACAGACCGCCCTTTTTAGGAAAGTTTAAATATTTGGACAGCGAGATACGAATTAATGAAAAGAAGATTGGTTCTAACATCTGTTTTCCTCCTGGGTGCAATTTTTCTTCTTGGAGCAAGTTCGTGCTATCCTTCCATAACATTCAAGTCAGAGCCATCCGAAGCAACAGTAATTGTGGACGGCCAGCAGCTCGATACACCAACTCCTGCTTACTATCCCTCATTGCCCAATACCGACTATGATGTTGTCTACAAAAAAGAGGGTTATATTGATGAGGGGTTTACCGTTGAGGTTGCAAGCTCTTCAATTGAAGTTAACAAGGTGCTGACTCCTGCTTCTCAATGCGGAGATGGCACATGCAATCAGGAAGTTGCTGCACTTTCACAGGGCCAGGGTTATAATTATCAGGGAAAGGTGGTTTCCATTGGCGGATTTGGCCAGATACCTGCCGTAATTTGCGTCGGCGCTGCAGTGTGCAACTGCCAAATTGGAGCAACTACCACTTGCGACCAGGAGTTCAGGTTGCTGGGGGTTCAGGATGCAGACATCATAAACGGCGTATCTGTAAGGGTGAAAGCAATGAATCCAATTTATCCGCCATACCAGACTGCGACTCTTGAATTGGGGGAGAATGTGTTAAGCTGCGGCTGTGATTGCTCCGGGACCTGCTGCGGCAATGGCATATGTGAAATTCCTTTCGAGGATTCTTCCAACTGTCCTGCAGATTGCCAATAACAAGAAAAAAACTACTTTCTCTTCTTCACAACGTTCCTTTCAATCCTCAGCTCTTCCCTTATAATCTTGTCCACAACCCTTTCAATGTGAAGCTCAATCCTTGCAACCCTCCTCTCCATGAGCACCAGAACTCTCAATGAATACACAATCGCAAGCAACGTTCCTATTATGATTGCAAGCGTTATTGTTTGAACGTCAATACCAGCCATTTGAAAACACCTCTTATTATGTTAATTCGTCTATTAAAGGTAGTTATATTTAAAGGTTTTTGTTGCGCTTTTGGGCTGTGCCGTTCTTTAATTTTCCTGCAATCGAAAAATTTATATACTTCTGTCTATACCATGTCTATACATGATGCAGAAACTGGCCGTAAGGGAGCAGCTTGTAAAGACCGCTGTAAAGTCTGGAAACGGAGGCGCTGTCTGGGTGCCAAAAAGCTGGCTTGGGCAGGAAGTGGTAGTCATCCTTCCAGAGAAGTTTCCCGGCGGAATCAAAGAGAAGGCAATCCACCTGCTTGAGCCCTACCTCAAAGAAGCTGTTTCTGTTTTCATTTATGGCTCCTATGCAAGGGGCGAGCAGGAGAAAGAGTCGGATATTGACATATTTGTTATTACAAAAAAAGATATCTCTATCAAAATAAAAGAGCCGGGCGTGGATATCATCTGCCTTCAGGTTGATAAGCTGAAAAAAGCTATTGAAAGGCATCCCGTAATGTATTATCAGATTGTGCAGGAAGCAGAACCATTGATAAATTCCTATATTCTGGACGAATTGAAGAGAATCAAAGCCGGCAGGGAGAATTTCAGAAGCTATGTATCCGAGACAAAAGACCATATCGAGAGCAGCAGGGAGCTGTTGGAACTCGACAAACTTGACGGGCAATACATCGCATCTGCTTCCATAGTCTATTCTGCAATGCTGCGCCTTCGCGGCATCTTCATCATAAAATGCATATTAGAGAAAAAAAGGTTCTCGAAACTCTCATTTAGGGACTGGCTGGTTGAGAGGGGGCTAACGCAGCGTGAATTTGAGGACTGCTACTCCATGTTCAGGGCTGTTAGAGGAAACAAGGATGCAGGGGGGATTAAGATTAAAGTTTCTTCCGCAGAAAATCTGCTTAATATTCTGAAACTGGAAACGGGTGCAATTGAGGCTCGGCTCTATGGCAAATAGGAAAAAAAGGCTCAAAAAAGGGATTGTTTCCCTCGATAAGCAAATAAAGCTGCACGAGGAAAAGCTCGAAAAGGCAATGAAAGACGACAACATCGAGCTTGCGGAGTATTACAAAAAAGAGATTGACGCAAAAAGGAAAGACAAGGAGGAAAAGGAAAGGCTGTTGAAGAAAGGGGGATAGGTTATCGCGGCATCATTACAAAAATCTTTGAGTAAGGTTCGGTTCTAACATTATGATACTCAAGAGTTAGATTGCCCTCACTATCATAAGAGAATGTCGGCATAAAATAATTTCTCCCAATTTGCATTACCCCTGTTTCCGGGATACTTTGGGCTGCACCAAGATCTCTAGAGACAATAGCATCCAAATCGCCAATTGCACCATTGCCTCTGCCTTTGAGCCATATTTTAATCTGCTTATGAGACTCGGTGCCTGCAATTAAACACAGATATTTAGAATCAGGATGTGCCCCATGAAACTGAATCACTGTCCCCAACGGCAAACCACACAATTCGACTCTTTCAGACGTTTGAACCCCCTCATTCCCGCCAATAAATTTAGGAGATTTCTCAAAACAGTCAATCGGAGCAAACAGAGTACTCATTTTGAAAAGGAAAAAGAGATTAGACTCTACTCCACAGCCTTCATCTTCTTCCACTCTGACTCGTAAAGCGCTTCCAGAGCGGATGCAAAGAACTTCGAGTTCACCCAGACTCCAACGTCGTAGCTTGAGTGCACTTCCTCGTCGTTGAGAAGCATGAATGTTACTTCCTTTCCATCCACTAAACAGAACCTTGCCTTGATGTCCGACTGCCTTATATCCGCAATCTTCGACATTTCCTGGACCTTCTTGGCGATTTCCTTGGAAGCATTAACGCCAATCCTGATTTTTACGCCCCTTGATTTCGCCTTTGAAAGCGCGGATTTCAGCGCTTCAGACTTCCTGATGAAGCCCTTCGCAGTTGTCATGAGAATGATGGAACTTTCAGCCTTTTTGATTGCTGACTCCAAATGGTCATAGAGATTTTTTCTTCCCTTGACGCAGCCGCTGATGTCTGTTGGGTCGACAAGCTCTATTCCCTGCGTGTGCAGCAGTTTTAGCTCGTCAATAACTTCCCCCTGCCTCAAATCCTCCATGGTCTTGAGCTGCTTTTCGGTCTCCTCGCTTATCTTCTTCTTGACCCTCTCGAGCACCTCTTCCGGAGGAACTGCTATGTATTTTATGGGCTTGCCAAGCTTCATTATGATAAACCCTTTCCTTTCAAGGCTCTCAAGAACGTCATAAGACCTTGACCTTGGTACGTTTGCAATGTCAGAAAGCTCTCCTGCTGTTGATACGCCCCTGGACAGAAGCGCTGTCCACAGCTTTGATTCGTATGTGTTAAGCCCGAAATCCTTAAGCTTGTTTAAAAAATCCTTTTGAACAATCATGTTTTTCTCCCTTTCTCGGCCAGACAAAGCCTTTTTTATCTATTACGGCTCTAAATGGGGTTATTTGCCTACTAAAGCGGTTTATTCCTTGCCATCTACCAGAGAGCAAGCATAATTCCCATTATCAAACTATGAATGCCATTCAATGTACTTTTTAACCAAAACGTTGGTTTATTATGTCCCCCATTCATAAGTCCTTAATAATGGGGGGTTTCTATATAAATGTTTCTATGTTTTGCTATTCTCAAGTAATGAAAACACATTCTGAGATATATTTATGAAAACATATAGATTTAAAAATATTGCGATAAAAAACCTATTTAGATATTATTTCTATATTGAAAGGATATTTATCATTACCCTATAGTGATTACAAATAGAAAGGTTTTTAAATAGAACCTATCCCCCAATATATATGTCAGAGTATTCACTAAAGAAAGCGGATTTTGTTGAAATGTGCATTAACCCTAAATGCAGGGCAGTTAAACTATTGGGTAATCTGTATAGGTTGCCGGCTGAAGACCAATGGGTTCCGGAAAAAGATCCTGCAATAGATCTTTCGACTAAATGTTTTGAAGGGGGATGTGGACTGACTTCAAAAGAAGTGAGTTGTAAAGCAGACCCAGTTAAACTGAATGAGTTTTATTCCGTTCTTTACCGTGATATTCCGCCCATTTTGCTTGCTGTTAGCGATAATATCGCAGATTTGGAAAGAGTAGAGAAAATCGGTTTGAAGCACGGCTTCGTGATATATCAGTTGTGCACCGATGAAAGGGTTAAACGCGAAGGTGCTGAAGATGTTCTAAGAGGGGTCAAATATGTTAGCCCGGGAGATATAGAAAGAAAAATTCCCACGCAATTCTTATGTGGGGTTATTACGGATTGGCAGCTTACACCTAACGGAACCTCCAATGAGGGAGAGGGGGTTGTGCAAAGGGTCATTAATCTTGTCCCGCCAGGGCATACCGCAATGTGGTCAAAAAGACAACTGGCAGCTATAGAAAGCCTAAGGCAAAGGGGTCTTGGCAGAGTTCCCTGTTTTACGAAAGAAGGTGAGGAGTCGGATAGGCAAGTACAAGCCTGGTTGTGGAGATTGCTTTCAGAAGGAGATGCTGCTAGGGATATAGCCCAGTATAACACACCTTAAAATCTCTTTTTAATTCTTACACCACTATTAGGTAACAAAGATAGTAAGATATTTATACCCCCGTTCATTCCCAAAAAATATGACAACGAAGTTGTATGGGGATAATGAAGCAACAACTCGTGCTGCTCAAATTCTTCGTGGACAGGGCGTTGATGTAATAGTGTGTAAAAGGGAAAGAGTTCTCATACTTGAGCCTTATGAGCCTCTTCGCAGGGTTGAAAAAAAGTTTCTTGAAGGGGCAGGCTATCAGGTTTATTCCGCCGCGACCCCTGCTGATGCGTTGCAGATAATTGGATATGGGCTCATGGCCGAATACCTTGCTTTGATTCTGGACCTTGATGACAAAAGAGACGTTGATGGGATTGTTGAGATAGTAGGATGTGCAAGAAGCCGCGCTTTTATGGGAGATGTGATAATAACCTTTGCCGGAGCAGATTATTCTCATCAACTAAAGGACAGGATTAGCGGAGCCGAATTTCTCCAAAAACCGTTTAGGTTAAAAGAGCTGGAAGCCCTCATTGCGGGGTCTAATTATGCAGGTAAGAACATTGGGCCAAAATCCTCTGGGCAAATAATCCCCTTATAAAAAATGGCAGACATTACAGCATTGGTAATTGAAGACGAAGAAGACATTATTGCGCTAATGGAAGCCATCCTCAAAAGAGAGGGGGTGGCAGTTGACTCAGTATATGCCACCTCAGAAGGGTTGGATATGCTTGCAAAAAAACCTTACGACCTCGTGTTCACCGACCTGAAACAAACCCCGGATGGAACTGTGGTCTACAATGAAGCAGTAGGAAGGGGTATGAAAGCATTTATAGTAACTGCCGGGGGCCCAGAAGAGTTGCTAACAAAGGCAAGGGATATTGCCGGCGAAAATCTTATAATGAAGCCCTTTTCTCCAAGTGAAATTGCAGACAAGGTTTCTGCTTATAGAAACGAACTTAAGCAAAAATCCCCATAATATTTATATATTGTGCCAAGTACTCATGCCAAAATGAACACCGGCCTTATAACCTGCGCAAGGATTTCTTCAACAGGCAGTGCCATCATTATCTGATACGCCCCTTGTAGAGGTGGCAGCAACAAAATGGATAAACTCAACACTCAGGGTGGAACGGAATGATTACAATATACGACACCACATTGCGCGACGGAGCCCAAAGCTCTGACGTGAACCTTGGGGCACGTGACAAGATTGAGCTCCTGAAAGCCCTCGATGAGCTTGGTGTTGATTACATTGAGCTTGGATGGCCCGCCTCAAATGAAAAAGACATGGAAGTTTTCCTCGAAGCATCAAAGCTTAAGCTGAAAAACGCAAAAGTTGTTGCGTTTGGCTCCACAAAAAGATTCGGGATAAAGGCAGAGGAGGACTCAAACCTCAGGGCAATCATAAACTCGAAGGCAAAGGTTGCCTGTATTTTCGGAAAGACATGGTCGGACCACATAGAAAAGCAGCTTAGGATTACCCCCGAAGAGAATCTTGCGGTAATAGAAGACAGCATAAAGTTTCTCAGGAAGAATAAAATGCAGGTTTTTTACGACCTGGAGCATTTCTTTGACGGATACATGGACAGCAAAAGCTATGCCCTAAGGTGCATTAAAACTGCCGCAAACGCAGGAGCGGAAGCAATAATAATGTGCGACACAAACGGGGGAACATTGCCGGAAGAGATTGGAAGGATTGTTTCTGAAGTCACGGATTTCACGAAAAAGAACGGCATAAAGTCGGAGCTTGGAATCCACTGCCACGACGATTCAGGCTGCGGGGTCGCAAACACCCTGAAAGCAGTTTCATTGGGCTGCACCCACGTTCAGGGCACAATAAATGGATTTGGAGAGCGCTGCGGAAATGCAAACCTATGCGCTATTATTCCGGATTTAGTCCTAAAGATGGATGCAAAGCTGCCCAAAATAAAATTAAGCCGGCTTGAAAATACCAGCTCCATCGCATACACGCTTGCAAACAAAAGGCCCAACATACACCAGCCCTATGTCGGAAAAAACGCATTCGCCCACAAAGGAGGAGTCCACGTCGATGCCGTGATGAAGGGGGCGTCATACGAGCACATAAACCCTGAATTGGTCGGAAATAAGCGGGAAATAATACTTTCAGAGCTTTCCGGGCGCGCAAACGTCGTTGAAGTTTCAAGGAAATTTGGGTTTGATGTCGACAAAAAAGACCCGCGTGCAGTGGAAATGCTAAAGGAAGTTGAGCTCATGGAGAAAAGGGGCTACGACATTGGCTCACTGGATGCGGAGCAATACCTCCTTGCCCAGAAGTATTTTGGAAGCAAGAAGGAAATTTTCAGAATCTCAACCTGGAAGGTAATGTCCGAGCAGAAAAACGGAGAATACTCGGAATGTGTTTTAACTGGATTTGTTGATGGAAAGGACCGGCAGGTTGTAGCCCCCGTCAAAGGCGGCCCGGTTGATGCAACATTTACTGCCCTGAAAAAGATGATTGCGACCAACCGCAAGGAGATAGAAAAAGTGAAGCTCATCAACTACAAGGTCATGATTGCGCAGGACCAGGGTGCGGAATCCTCAGTTCGTGTTTACATTGAATTCAAGAATAACGGCGATGAATGGGGGTGTGTTGGTGTTTCAGCAAACATCCTCGAAGCGTCATTGGAGGCCATCAGGAAAGGATTCACTTATTTTCTATGGAAATCCTAGCTTTCTTTTCAGATTTAATACGCTCGTCGCATACCCTCCCAATTTTTTTGCATTGGATGCCTTTGCAATGCCGTCAAGCGTCTCTGCAATAGCATAAAGCCCGCGTTCTATCTCAGAAAATTCCTTGGGGGTTATTGTGGGGTTCTCTCCAAGCAGGTTCATAATCATAAATCTGTCAAAATGCGGCCTTGATTCTTCAGGATTCCCCGCAATATGCTCGACGTATGCAAGGTAGTAGCACATCAGGGATACTGCCCCATAGCTTCCGGACCCATTCGCCCTCTCCTGTGCGCGAACAAAAGCAGATTTCGCATACTCATACAGCGAGTTGCCTATTTGCTCCCCGGTCCTCAATCTCTGCAGTATACAATCCAGCTCTCTCCCTTCAAAAAAAGGAAGTATAGTCTCCTCAACCCCCATGAAGGAAGGGAATGGGGATTGGTTAATAAATATAAGGGGATGGCTTTGCGCATTAAGTCACCATTAAAAAGTCAGATTACCTTATAAAGCATGGAGAGACGTAGGATATTTCAGCAAGCTTTTCTCCCATGTATTCACACTTTGAAGCCGTCCAAAAATCCCATATATTTTCAGGATTGCAGGTGTCAAAGCTAAGTGAGAGGTTCTTGGTAACGCTGCAATTGTAGTTTACTCCAGAAAACCCAGCCTGGCAGCCAATCAGCACAACAGACAAAACAAGCAAAGCGAGTATTATCAAACCCCTCATTTTAACACCTCTTCGTTGACTTATGTAAATCCATATTTAAATAATTTGTTATTGTCCATTCACAGCTAAAGGCCCTTCTGTGCCCTTAAGACGTGCAGTGTTGACAGGGCAGAATTTCCGTCATACAACAGCTTTCCGTCCTGCTTTGGGCCGGGCGCCAATGTTGAACCGCGGGCTTCTGCAGATGCTTCAAAGTAAAATCTAATGTTTGCTTCCAGCGCATCCACTATCCCTCTTGCCTGTTCCTCCTTGAAATAAACATCCTTGAACTTTCCCGGCTTTCCCTCAATCTCGGTTCTTCTTCTCAATCTGTTGTCTTTTCCCCTGTACAGAACGCCAAGCGAATCCTGTATTGCGTTTTGAAGCGCTGAAACATCTCCGTTTGAACTGTAGGCATCCCACCCAGCCAAGATTTTCTCGTTTGCATGTCCATAAACATTCATGTTCTTGTAATCATTGACACTAAAATAAGAGCACAGAGGCTTCATTTTCATGCTCCTGATTTCCTCGATGCTTCGGTTGTGGTAGCAGGGCTCGTTTGCGCTTGTCTTTCTCCATTCCACAACAAGCTTAGGTACTTTCTTTTCCGCCACCTTCCCCTCAATAGTTCTTTTTGAGCCTGTTTCCTGCTTTGCTTCCGTTCTTGCTTCCAGAGAAGGACTTTCAACCAGCCTCGATGCAAGTTTTGCTTCCGCTCCTGCATAACCTTCAAGAGAAATGGTCATTGTTGCGCCTTCGGGCACATAGTTAATGTTTGTTTGGCTGTATGGATTATCCTTATGTAGATTGCTGACTAATCCCTTCAATGCCCTTAATTCTTCATGCGTAAACCGCCTCTTGTTTTCATACCCTAAAATTGCCCTTGCAATCCTGCTGAAGCTGTCACCTTTGGCTACTTTTATTTTTAATTCGGTTCTCTGACTTTGCTCTTTTGGCCCCTCTTTTTTCACTTCATAACCATCCTGAAGTTTCTCCGTAATGCCAGATGCGGGAGTTGGGCTTGGTTCAGGAGAGGGTGTGGGAGTAGGTTGTGATTTTCCTGTTATGGCAAATGTTGAAAATCCTGGTGTTACGGCTTCATAATATACGTATTCGGAATCTTCGCTTGTTTTATGAATCGGAAGCTCTACCCAATTGCCGCTTATGAGTTTTTTATAGCTGACGTCCGATTCGCTAATATTATTTGTTTTCAACCATGATTTTTCCACCTTAAATGGGATTTTTGTTTCAGCATTTCTGTTGTATTCTGATTTCGGGCTTATCTCCAGATATTTGTATATTTGTTCTGAAAGCTGCGAAGCCTCTTTCGGTGCTGAGTCAAGTTCTTTGATGATTATGCCTTCTAGGGTTGGTGATGGAGTTGGCATAAGTGATTCCTCTGGTGTAGGTATAGGTGTTGGAACCGGCGTGATTTCGGGTGTCGGAAATGCCGTAGGCGCAGCCGTAAAAACAGGTTTGGGAGAATTATAATCCGAAGCTACTGGCTTGACCGAAGATAGGCTGAAAGAGGCTGCAACCAAAGCAGCTAACCAAAGTGCTCCCACCCCAACAACACCATATTTGAGACCCCTTGAAGCCTGACTCCACCCCTGCGCCATTCTTGAAATTATACCCTCTGGTTGAGGGGAATATTGCACAACAGGCGGAGTTGTGTCCTGCGCAAAAATGCTTAATATGCCCCCTTCAGGAGAACTTTTCTCTTCAGTTTCTTTGGGTGCCACTTGAACATCCGCAGGCTTTTCCAAGCCCGGCTCCTTTTCCTTACCAGGCAGCAAAGGAAGTTCCACTGCGTTTTCTGTCATGGCTCCCGCTTTTTTTACCGATTCGTATTTTTCCTCTAATGCGTCTTTCACTCTGCGCATGGCCAAAGAGATATTATTGTAATTCGTGTCTAAGATTTTTTCAGTACGGGTTATTTGCCTGACCTGCCCCAGCAGCGAGTCTCTTTCCCCTGTAACCTTTTCATCCGCCGTGCCCGCCATTATCTTTGATTCAAGACCATTAAGCATTTCCGCCCTCTGTTTTTTCCCATTGTCAAGCTCCTGCTTTATTCTCCCGTAATCATCCTTCCTTTTCTGTTCGATTCCCTCAATCAACGCCTTGACAGGTTCGAGAGCTTCGGAGCTTGTTCCGGTTGCTATTCCCTCAATAGCACCAAGAAATTCAGGAGTTTCCACAATGAATTTTGCAAGACTGGGCTCAATTGCGCCGCTGAAACCGGTCGAGCCCATTACAGGCTGCCCATTAAAGCCCACCTGCCTTTCGCGCAGTATTCCCAGCTCCCTCATGTATTCCATAGCTTTAGAAGTGTCCATGCTGCTTAAGTCAACCCCCTGTTCAGCTGAGGAGTGGTATTCAGGATAAAAGGATTTATCTTCTACAGAAGAACTATGGCTCTATTCTCTTTATTGGCAGCTTGTCAAAATCCTTGTCGTAAGAATAAATGGCGCTGCAATCAAACGTCTGCGCAGCGGAATAATGCACGCAGTCAAAAAAATGAAGGGGGGTTTTCTTCAGGTTTCTCAAAGTAGAGAATGCCAAATTGCGGTCAAAGGGAAGGATTTCCAGGTTCCCCATCCTGAACACAGACTTTAGAAACATGATTTCCTGCTCTCTTCCTGTAAGGGTCCCTATTTTGGAACAGGCCTCCGCAATTGCCAAAGAGTCAGTCGCCAAACCCTGCTTCCCTAAAATGCCCCTGCATGCTTCCCTCCATTTTGAATTTGTGAAGGCATAGACAAGCACAGTTGATTCAACGAATTCCATAAAGCTCCCTCTTCATTTTTACCAGCCGCTCTGGAGAAACATTGACCCGGGAACCTTTGTCAATTTGCTTCCACACGTCTCCAAGATTAAGGGGCTCTAGGGGCGAAAGTATCAGTTTATTTTCTTTTTCTTCAATCTCTATTTGGGTTCCTATGTCAATATGGTACTTCTTCCTTATTTTTGCCGGCAGGGTAATTTGGTACCCCCTGCTCACCGCCACTAAGCTCATGAACTAATGATATCATTGAGACTATTTATAGATTTCCATTCTCCACCCGAAACCATGGGGCCTTATAAACTCCAATGGTTCTATTTAAAAATGGAAGTCTTTATAAACGCAAGCCCCTTCATCCATATTTAAACAATAACCGATAATTGAAGGGATAGAAGGCGCAAAATGCCGTGCAGAGACCAAAAAAAGGTTATTTAAGGAATCAAAACCCATTTTGAGGGGGGATTCGAAAATGACAAAGAAAGAGCAAAAGAGAGACATCGAAGTGGTCAACATTGTGGTTTCTACTTCATTGGAGCACGACATACCACTTGAAAAAATGGCCGCAACGCTATCCAACACCGAATACAACCCGGAGCAGTTTCCAGGCTTGGTTCTCAGGATTAAGGAGCCGAAGACCTCTGCCCTGATATTCTCTTCCGGAAAGGTTGTCTGCACAGGGGCAAGGTCCATGGACAAGGTCGAGGAGGCCGTAAAGAAAATAATAAAGTCCCTGGAAAAGATAAACATAAAGATTACCATAAAGCCCGAGATTGAGATTCAGAACATTGTCGCATCCGGCTCTGTCGGAATGGACCTGAATCTCAACGTCCTTGCGATGAAGCTTGAGAACACGGAATACGAGCCGGAGCAGTTTCCAGGGCTGGTGTACAAGCTCAAGGAGGCAAAGGCTACATTCCTGCTGTTCAGCAACGGAAAGGTTGTCTGCACCGGAACAAAGTCGGAGAAGGAAGTTCACCAGGCATTGGATATGCTTATTGAGAATTTAAAAAAAGTCAAATAATTTTTTCTCGGAGGTGGCTGAAAAATCTACGGTTCAAAGGTAGAGTGAGCGATGAAAAATGGAAGCGAAGGACCAGGTAAAGAAATTCAGGGAATTCTTTGAGCAGCACGAGCTAGATCGTCTTATGCAGCAGGTTAGAAGCGGAAAATTCTGGATTGAGGTTGACTTCCTGAAGCTGTCCATGTTTGAGCCTGAGCTTGCGGACAGCCTGATTGAAGACCCTGAAGAAGTTGTAAAGGCCGCAGAGCTGGCTTTTGCTGAGTTCGACTTTGAGGATTCCAAAAAGTGCAAGGTTCGCTTCTACAACCTTGTTGCATCGCAAAAGATGTTCATAAGGAACATAAGAAGCACGAACATAGGGAAGCTTTACTCCATCGAGGGGATTGTCAGGCAGAAATCCGACGTAAGGCCCCAGGTAACTTCTGCAAAGTTTGAATGCCCCACCTGCGGCAACATTATCAACGTCCTCCAGCTCGACCAGTCTTTCCGCGAGCCGTCAAGGTGCAGCTGCGGAAGAAAGGGAAAATTCAACCTTACCACAAAAGAGCTTGTTGACGCGCAGAGATTGGTTCTGGAGGAAGCCCCTGAAACCCTTGTAGGTGGGGAACAGCCAAAGAGGATGAGTGTTTTCCTCAAGGACGACCTTGTATCTCCGCTGTCAGAAAGAAAGACAAATCCCGGCTCAAAAATAAATGTGATTGGCTATGTGAAGGAAACTCCAATAATACAGCGCTCCGGCGTTCGTTCCACAACATTTGATTTGTACATAGAGGCAAACAACGTGATTCCGATTGAGGAAACTTTCATTGAGGTTGATGTAAATCCCGAGGAGGAAAAGGAAATCATAGAGCTTTCCCAGGACAGGAATGTGATGGACAAGCTTTCCCAGTCAGTTGCCCCGTCAATTTTCGGCTATGAAAAAATAAAGCAGGCGTTGGTGCTCCAGATGCTCGGCGGCGTCCAGAAAACAAGAAGCGACGGAGTTGTGAGCAGGGGCGACATGCACGTGCTCCTGATTGGCGACCCTGGAGCCGCAAAGTCCGCCATACTGAAAGCCGTAAGCAGGATTTCGCCAAAAGCGAGGTATATTTCAGGCAAGGGAATTAGTGCAGCCGGCTTGACTGCAAGCGTAGTAAAGGATGAATTTCTCCGGGGCTGGTCTCTGGAAGCGGGAGCAATGGTGCTCGCATCAGACGGATTGTGCTGCCTCCATCCAAAAACCGATATCGTTGCCGATGACAAGATTTCCAGCATAGAAAGCCTGTTTTCCGAGGAAAAAAAGAAAATAGGGAAGATAGGAGGCGAGGCTGTAGAGTATCATCCGGTGGATTTTTCCGTGCACAGCATACATGACACAAAGATCGTTCCAAAAAAAGCCACGTTAATCCGTAGGAAGAAATATTCAGGAAAATTGCTAAAGGTTGCCTTCAGGTCAGGAAACAGAATTTCCCTTACAAAAGACCACCTGCTTTTGGACGAGTCTTTCAAATGGAGGGAAGCGGCAGAATTCAATCCCGGCCAAACGGTCATTGCCCCGTTAAAGCTGGATTCCAACAACAGGGAGCTTGGCTTCGTCGACTTGCTCCCCGATTCATGGAAAGTCAAGATTTTGAAAGAGGAGAAGGAAAAAATAAAGAAGTGTGTTCTTGGCAAATTTCCCACCCTTTCAGAGTTTAACAGGAAATTTTGTCTGTCCAAAGGGGTATTAAGCGGGGCAAGTAATTTGTCGATTGCCGATTTTAAAAAAATATCAACCGAAGTAGAGTTGCCAAAGATTCACTCGTTTTATAGAAACCACCTGGGAGTTCCCGCTAAGATAGACAAGGTAACGCCCGAGCTTTCATACCTCCTCGGCTTCTGTTTTGGGGACGGCCACGTGAAAAAATCAAAGAGAAGGCATTGCTTCGCGATAACACAGTCCATAAAAAACAGGGAGCAGATTGAGACCATCCGCAGATGCTGGAATTCTGTTTTCTTTAAGCCGATGAGGGAATATACCTCGTCAAGGAGCGGGAAAATAAGGGGCAGGGGCTTCTCGTCCACAACTACCAGCTTCCGCGGAAACAACCTCATTGCGGCAATATACGAAAGTCTGGTCGCAGGCGGGCTTTCCGGCATCCTAAGGCTGAATCAGGAATGCCTGCGTGCTTTCATGGCAGGAGTGATGGATGCAGATGGCAATATCTGCACTAAAACCAAAAACGGCAGGTACAAAACTCAGCACATAGTATTTGTCATAAGCAAGGACAGGCGCACGAACAGGAACTTCATACTGTCATTGAGAAGGTTTGACTGCTATGCAAGGCTTGTTGAGCAGGAAAACAAAAATGTGGACATCATACAGATAACTGGAAGAAAAGACGTTGAGAATCTTGTAAATGATATCAGGCAGTACTCCGTAAAGTGCAGGAATCTGCAGGTTGAAAGGAAAATCTTCAACATAGGCTCGGAAAGCGATAAAATGCCTAGAGAGATTGTTGCAAAATTCTGCGCAGATGTTTCCAATATGTTTAAAAAAACTGAGCTTTTGAAAATGGGCATTTGGAGTACGATATACAGATATAAGAACCAAACTATATGGCCTAAACGGGACCAGGTTGAAAAAATAATGCGCCTTCTGGATGCAGAGGATAGTATGGTGGAAAAATTGCTTTGCAGGGACCACTTCCTCGACGAGATCGAGTCTGTCGAAGAGGCGCCCTATGATGGGTGGGTGTACGACCTCTTTGTTCCGGAAACCAATAATTTTGTGGCGAATGGGATTATAGTGCATAACTGCATAGATGAAATGGACAAGATGGGCGTTGAAGACACTGCCGCTATGCACGAAGCACTTGAAAATCAGACCGTGAGCATCAGCAAGGCAAACATCCAGGCAACACTGATTGCAAGGACGACGGTTCTTGCAGCGGCAAATCCCCAGTACGGCCGCTTCGACCCCTACAAGATGATTGCGGACCAGATAAATCTTCCTCCGACATTAATCAACCGGTTTGATTTGATATTTCCTATAAAAGATTTGCCGGATAAGGACAGGGACGATAAGCTAAGCTCGCACATACTTGGCCTGCACCAGAACCCAGAAATGCTGAAACCCATTATAGACCCCAATCTCCTGAAGAAATACATCGCCTACTCAAAGCAGAAGATAAAGCCGGAGCTGACCGATGAAGCCCTTGAGGAAATCAAAGCATATTACCTTAAAATGCGCGCATCCGGCTCTGATGAAGGCGCTCTTCCGGTGATTCCCATATCCGCAAGGCAGCTTGAGGCGCTCGTAAGGCTTTCCGAGGCATCCGCCAGGGCTCGCCTCTCATTAAAAGTTGAAGTGCAGGATTCGCAGCGCGCAATAGACCTTATCCATTTCTCCCTGAGGCAGGTCGGCCTGGACCCCGAAACAGGAAAGATAGACATTGACAGGATTGCAACAGGCATCTCCGCATCCCAAAGAAACAACATATTTGTCATAAAGGAAATCATAACCGAGCTCGAGGGCAAGGTGGGAAAAACCATCCCCATAGATGACATCACCCACGAAGCAAGGGTGAAGGGAATTTCCGGCGAGAAAGTCGACGAAGTCATAGAGAAACTCAAGCGCTCCGGAGATGTATTTGAGCCAAGAAAGGGATTTATACAAAAAATATAAAATGGAACAGTTCAAGCGTCATGTGGCCCACAAGGTAAGCGTGAACCAGGTTGCAAGCGCAAAGTACGTCAAGGAAGAAGACCAGTGGGCTCCGAGCTATCTTCTGATTAGCAATTCTAAGGTCTCAAGGGCAAACATAATGGGGATAGTGGTGGCAGTTGAGGGAAATTCTATCATAATTGATGACGGCACCGGAAGGATAACTGTCAGGAATTTTGACAGCTCTTTCGTGTTTGGGTGCGAAGTCGGGGATTCTGTTGCGGTTATCGGCAGGCCCCGCGACTTTAACGGAGAGCGCTACATTGCGCCGGAGATTGTGTCAAAGGTAGACCGGAAATGGCTTGAAGTAAGGAAGCTTGAGATTCCCCCGGCAATGGAGGAAACTGAAGAGATTGTCAGCGAAGTTATTGAGGATGACCCTGCAGCAAAAATCTGCCAGCTTATAAGGTCTCTGGACAGGGGGGATGGTGTGGAGGTTGAAAGGGTGCTGTCGGAATCCAACATTGAATCCTGCGAAAAAATAATTTCGAATCTTCTGAAAGAAGGGGAACTCTTTGAGATTAAGCCGGGAAGGGTTAAGGTTTTGGAATAGGCTGTGCTGGTGCCAGTTACTATACTTTTATAAATCAACTGGTGTTTCAAACGGATATGGAAGACTACACTGCACTGCTGAAAAAGGTAAGGGAGAAGCTGCCTGAATCCTCTACATTAAGGGAGAGGTTTGAAGTCCCAAAGGTTCTTGGCCACATACAGGGAAACCGCACCATTGTTTCCAACTTCCCGCAGATTGCGCAGGCATTGGGAAGGGACCAGCACCATATGCTCAAATTTATCCTCAAGGAGCTTGCAACACCCGGAGATTTGAAGAAAACCGGCCTTTTGTTTGGAGCAAAGATTCCTGCATCCAGGATAAATGACAAGATAAGGCTTTACGCAGACCGCTTTGTGCTTTGCCCTGAGTGCGGCAAGCCGGATACAAAGCTGGAAAAGGAGGGCCCGGTAACAATGCTCAAGTGCGCTGCGTGCGGAGCAAAACACCCCGTGAAAGAATGATAGCAAAGCGCCATGTCATGGACAAGAAGCTTGTCCTTTCTGTATCTGACAGCGAACTGGTGGGAAAGAAGTTTGAGGAGGGAAATCTCCAGCTTGACCTTTCAGGAGATTTTTTCAGGGGCAGCAAAATTCCGGAAAGTGACATTGCAAAACTGTCCGAGTCGGCAGCCATGATTACAGTAATCGGAAAAAAATCAACGGAATTCTTCATAAAGAAGGGCATTGTGAAAAGGGAAAATGTGAAGAGTATTGCAGGAATCCCCCATATACAAATTTTCAGGCTGTAAACCACCGTCCAAGGCCCTGCTGGACTTCCTTGTCCTTTCCGAACACGCCCTCAACCCTTCTTTTTGTCAGCTCAAGGTTCTGCAGCACGTAAGCAGGCACCTGGTATTTTTCAGCCAGGCTTATTGCGGGCTCAAGGTATTTCACAATCGAACCCTCGGATACTGTAAACAGCAGCTTACCCCCGCACTTGAGGCATTTCCCTGCAAGCGGAGGCCTTCTGAATTTCTCATTGCACTTTCCGCACCTGAACTGCTGGGTTGAAAATTTTCTCAGGTTTCCCTTTATGTCCTTCAAAAAATGCTTTTCTATCACGAGTCTTGCGACGTCCCTTTCGTCAACAGCCCTTATTTTTTCGGCCAGCCTTGTTTGCCCCTTGAGCTTTTCTTCCATTGACGGCAGGGTCTTGTACGCGGAGCATGTGAACCCCTTGTTGAGGTCGGTTGTGTTGTGCGTGAATCCCATGCCCTCATACTGCCTTTCCGTGTTTAGCCTGCCCCTAAGGCGCTCTATGTCAACAGCCCATGGGTCTTTCATCTCCAGGCACGCCTCATAGAACTCCAGGGGATATTTCCACGCAACATCAACATCAAATACCATGTCATCAACTTCGGAAGGATTAAGGTCGGATGTCAAAACCAATGGCGCATCCTGCGTTGCACCCCGGTTGTTTGGAATGAACGAGCGCGAGAAGTTCAGCAAAACATCAAGCAATAGCGCAACTGACAGCTCGTCTCCGTCGCAGTCCCGCCTGCAGGCTGCATGGAACATCGGATGCGCAAACAATCCCTGTGTTTTTGAAAATCCTATTATGCGCCCCGCTATTCCCGCAGAGATATGGGGCGCAAGAGCAACTACAATCTGGCCGGCGAGGTCTTCGCCTGACCTTAGATTATAATGCGGCTCAACACCGTACATCCTCCCCAGCATATCATCCACGAAACATGCAACATTAAACAGAACCTTGTCCGCCCCGTCATCAAAAGATTCCCTGCAGCTCGGCAGTATGATATCTTGTGGCTTTATTTCAACAACCTGTCCTGCATCCAAAAGTTCCGCCCCGTATACATCTTTTTCATACCCAAGCGACTTCAGCTTTTCCACGCTTGTGCCAATTTCGCAGGGCCTGAAGTGGGTTATTGGAAGCTGTGTCATGTCGTAGCGCACGGTTCCGTCCTTGTTCACATACACCTCGTGCTTCGCGCGAAGTATTCCCTTCATCAGGTTTTCCGGGGTGTGGTCCTTGTTCGATGTCCCCCTTACCCCCTTTATCAGGTCAGGATACGCATTCAGGTTAAGCTTTTTCACCGCAAGCCCAAAGTAGTTGTTGATGTCAATGTCCTTCTTCCTGAAGGATGCTGCCTTGCCGTGCTTTTTGCACTCCCCCTCCTCAATCAGCCCGCAAAGGTTGCAGAAATATCTTTTTTCTGTTTTTTCCCCGCAGCTTTCGCAAATGCCGAATATGGTTTCTTTTTTGCATTTCCTGCATTCATACAGCGGGAACTCCGCGGTTATCTTGTGGGCCTCCATTGCGCTCTGGAAGCACCTCATACGCCCCCCTTCATCTCCAACGGGAAAAAGCACATGCGGGCTTCCGGTTAGTTCCCTCATCTTTGCCTTTTCCGGCCTGCCCATCCTTGCCCCGATGAAGGTTCCTGCCTTGTCGCGAAGCGCCACTGATGAAACTGTGTTCAGCAAATCAAGAACATCCCCGGGGGTTTTTTCCCGCAAAATAGAGGCTATGGCTGCAATCTGGCTCCCGCTCTCCACGTTCAGCACCCCAAGCAGGGCGTATGCGTCATCCTTCCCAATAACCACATACTCCCTGCCAACCGCAATATGCGGAACTCCTATGAGCTCAAGCACCCTTTTTGCCGGCTCTTCGTAAGGCACCACAATTTTGGTTATTTCTTCTTCCCTTACAATTTTCATTTTCTCAAGCCATTGCAGCAGCATGAAAAACTGCTCCCTTGAGATTGTCTTCCAGTAGTATGTGTATGCAGGATGCAGCGGAACGTTAAGTTTTCTGGAAACCTGCACGGCATCCCTGCCGCAAATTTCAGACCAGGGATTCTTTAACACTGCCCTTAATGTTTCCTCATCTACTCCGGAAATCTCAGACGCCTTAATAGTGTCAAGCGACCCGAACAGGGTTACAATTGCCTTCTCAACCTCCTGAACCCACCACTCCTCGCAGTAGCCTGCAGGCACCAGCACGTGTGCGCGCGTAAAAAAATCCCCGTAATTGAACAGTATATCCCCCATGAAAAGAATTTCCACAACCTCATTGTTCAGTTTCCTTGCGCTCTCCTCTGAATCAAGCCGGACAACACTTCCGTTTGCAAGCTTCACTATCGGGCCTTCAACACTATCGCAGACGGTTATTGTTGCGGCCTTTCCCGGCCTCTCGACCTTAAGCTGGGTGCCTGTAGCAATGAATCCGTCAAGGATGCACATTGTCGCAGGATGTATGCTTGCCGCACTGAAGCCGTTGACTCTCGTGCGCCCGTAGCGAAGCCGGAACCCTCCAACCGCAAGGGGGTGCGCAAGCACGGGCCTCCCTGCAACTAAATCCTCTATGTAGGTGTAAACGGGTTGTATCCCTTTTGATTCCTGCTTGGTCTTTCCCTTCGCCTTAAGGCTCTGCTGCAGGTGCACAAATTCTTTCAGGAACTCCCAATCAGTAAGCCCAAAATCCGCGCCCCAAGAATTCAGCTGCTTCAAAAGTTTTGGGGCTTTCTGTGCAAGGCATTCCCCTATCACCAGGCATGGCCCATTTCTTACACGATTGGTTTCAATCCTCGGAAGGTCCTTGTAATTGCTCACTTCCATTGTTTCCGAAGGGTCCCCGTCAATCTGCACGGGCAGGTGGCGCACCATGAATGCAATCTCCTCTTCCTTTGGCAGATACTGCAGGTTGGTTACGCCCTCGTGATAATCATAAATTTCGGTGCACATTCTCTTTATCTCGTCTTCTGTTGCGTCGTAAGACCCGTACCCCATTTTTTTTCTCACATAATCCGCAACTATGACTGAAACTGCCGCTCCTGTGCCCCCTGCACTCCTTATCGGGCCGGAATACATGAGGCAGAAATACTCCTTTCCGTCCATCCTTTTCTTCAGCTTAAGCTCAACAAACCCCTCTATCGGGGAAGACACAACTCCCAAGGTGAGGTATGCGAGCCCCACCCTTATCCCGGTCTCCATTCCCTTTAATGGTGTTTCAAATTTGTAGAACTTTTCCTGGGCTATCTCAAGCGCTATGGTGAGCGCAACCCTCCAGTCGAGCTTTCCGAATTTTTCCTCCAGCGCTGCAAGCCGTTTTGAAACACCTGAGCCTATGATTTCCGGGGAAACCATGGAGATTAACCCTTCAACTCTCTCCGCCATGTTTCTTGCAAGCGGCATTTCTATGTCTGTCTGCGGGTCAAATCCCTTCTTGCGCGCAATTTTTGCAATCTTGTATTCCTCATTTACCCTCTGGTTCATCTTGTCAAGGTAATTTCTCATTCCCGCACTCATTGCTATGCTCATTCCCCGAACCTCAGAATTTTGACTTCCCTCGTCTGCAGGTTCACTATCGGAACCCTGCTTGGCTCGGGAACCAATCCGTGCTTTTCCTGGAAGGAGGTGGTTGATTGCCAGCAGCTCCCGCTTATCAGCGTGATGTTCCTGTATTGCGCAACCACTGGCTTATGCAAATGCCCGGTTACAAAAAAATCCGGAATTTTCTCAATTGCCAGCGGGTCTTTTCTGGCATGGGGGATGTAAAGGGAGGAGGTGTGTGTTGGCGCAAGATGCCTCCTCTTCAGGAGAAATTTCATCACAAGGTCCGCGCGGGAATATCCCCCGTTGTTCCTTATTGAGTCCACATTGGCGATGTAGTAATCAAATGAATACCCGTGGTACAGCAGGATGTCAAACCCCGGAAACTCCCCGTCAGAATGTATGTTGACCGTGCTTGGGTTGCTCGTCATCACTACGTTTGGCAGCTTGTAAAGCGCAGCAGAGAAATCTTCCGCAAGCCTTGGCTGCGGCTCTGACAGCCTGACTGCATCGTGGTTTCCCGCGCATATCACTATAGGTATGTGCCGGGGGATTTCGCTCAGAAGCTCGGCAGCTTTTTGGTATTGTTCGGTTATGTTCTTCGTTTCCAGGTCATTCTCCTGCCCGGGATAAATCCCGCACCCGTCAACCACATCACCCACAATGAAAATATACTCCACCTTCGATGCAATTCCCCTCTGATTGTCATTTCCGGCTTTCCCTGAAATCCACTTGGTGAACTTCTGAAACTCCTTTTCCAGGAAATTCTTTGACCCCACGTGGATGTCCGATAGGAATATCGCGTACCCCTCTTTTGGGCTTTTTTTCAGCTCCTTCGTCAGCGGAATGTCGGGCCACACCACCTCATTTGCAAAAATTATATTTTCCCCGTTGACGCCCACAATGCCTATGACCTCATCAAGAACTATGTCCTTCGCGGCACTGAAAAGCTCCGGCTTGTTTTTGCTTACCAAAACTTTTATTGTGCCGGTTGCGTCCTCAATGTTGAGTATCAGGTTTTTTGCCTTGGTGAATTCCTTCTCGGTCACCATCCCTATCACCGACAATGTTTCCTTCTCGCGCTTCCTTCTCGCCCTGCTGATAGATATCAGGTTCACGAGCTCCTGCCGGTTTTTCAGCATCCTTTCGATTATCTTGAAGCGGACTGAGAAATGGTCCACGAAATTTCCGACATCGCGTTTCTCCGGCTCATCCTCATAGTCATCCACTATCCGCAGCGATGTCTGCTTCGTTCTTGGGGCCTCTGTGGCAGGTTCCTCTGTAACAGGTTTTTCCTTCTGAAGCACGAGAAGGTTTCCGTGCTCCTTTGCCAGGGATTCCACATCAATTCCGTCGTCTATCGCATCAAGGATTTCCGCGCTTACCAAAAACCCGCGCTCCAAAAGGCCACGTACAATTTCCTTTTTCCTTTCCACGCTTTCCATAGAACTAAAGCTCCAGTTCCTGTTCCAAGAGGGATTTTATCTTCGGCGCCACGGAAGCGGGAACCCCCAAAGTTATTTCCCTCGTGCGCCCGTAGCGCCCTTTTGATATCAGCCTTATATTGATTATACCGAGCATGTCAAGCTCCGCAATCACATCAGAAACCCTCCTCTGCGTCAGCGCCCTCAGGCCGGTCTGCACGCACAATCCCCGGTATATTTCATAGACTTCCCCCGTATTTATCATGTCCGGGCGCTTCTGTGATATAGAGAGTATGGAATACAGCACCGCCTGCGACTGCTTGGGCTGCGTCCCGCAAATCTCAATCACCCTGTCCCGCTCAATCTTGTCTTCGGCCTCGTCTATGTGCAGCAGCTTCACGTTTTCAGAGCCGTTGCGCTCGGAAATTTCGCCCGCGACCCTCAAAAGTTCCAATGCGCGCCGTGCGTCGCCGTGCTCACGCGCAGCGTATGCGGCGCATTTCTCTATCACCCCCTGCTCAAGGGAGTTCTCCCTGAATGCGGCGGATGCCCTCTTCCGGAGTATGTCCTGTATCTGGAATGCGTTGTACGGCGGAAATAAAATCTCCTCTTCCGACAATGAAGATTTCACCCGCGGGTCTATGCTGTCTATGAACATCAGGTCGTTTGAAAGCCCGATTATTGCCAGCTGGCTGTTTTTTAATTCCTCATTTATCCTCGTGAGGTTGTATAATATCTCATCCCCTGTTTTTTTTACCAGCTGGTCCACCTCGTCCAGCACCAGCACAACCAATTGCTTCTCGCGGTCAAGCAGCGAAAAAAATACCCGGTAAACGTCGTCAGTTGGCAACCCCGTGCTTGGTATTTCCCTCCCAAATTCCCTCGTCAGCTGCGCAATCAGCCTGTATTCCGTGTCTGCAACCCTCTTGAGCTTGCAGTTTATGTAAAACACCCTCAGAGGCACATTTCCTTTTACGGCAACCTCCTTCATCATTTCAGTTGTGTGTTTTATTGCAAGGGTTTTTCCGGTTCCGGTTTTGCCGTAAATGAAAAGATTGGATGGTTTTTCAAGCCTGAGGCATGGCGCAAGAACATTTGCAATTTGGTTCAGCTGCTCATCACGGTGCTCAACTGTTTCCGGCATGAATGAACCCTGCAAGACCCTTTTGTCCAAAAATATGGATTCCTTCTTCAGAAAACCCTCAAAGAATGCCCCCAACCCCTTTTGCGCCATGTTGTTTCCATAAGAAATAGGGGTATTTATACATTTCCATGTTGGAGTTATGCACCCACCCCCACGTTTCCTCTGGAAGAGGTATATTTTATTATTTTTTGTTTTATAT
>JACQSR010000014.1 GCA_016211215.1 Candidatus Woesearchaeota archaeon | reverse complement strand
TGACGGATTGTTGAAAAACACTTCCAAAATCCTTTTTGTGGTAGATATTTCTATCATCTGATAGGTAAAAATGACAACTGGTATTTAAATCTACCGGATTCAGGGTATATATTCCCTGCAAAAGGTCTAAACCCTTTTAAACCATTTTCCATTCCCCTCCCTGATGAAACTGGTCGTTTTTCCGATAATTGCAGTTCTGCTTGCTATGCCTGCATTAGCACAGCAGGGTCACATACCCCTGCTTGCAGTGAGGGAAACCACTAATGGCTATGAAGGCTCCACCGCAGACCTTTATCTCGAGATTCAGCCTGGAAAAGGGCGCGTTTTCCTTGAAACATTTCCCCTTACCAAGGTGGACACCCAGATTGCAACAAGGTCCGCAAAGGAGATAGCCTGCAACCTTCTCGACTATGACTGCTCGGCATACGATTTTATTTACACCATAAAGGCAAAGTCAGGAATTATTGGCGGCCCTTCTGCAGGCGCGGCAACCACCATTCTTACAGTATCGCTTCTGAAAGGCGTTGAACTCAGGGATGATGCGGCAATTACCGGAACGATAAACTCATACGGCCTCATTGGCCCGGTTGGAGGACTGAAGTCAAAAATAGGGGCTGCAGCCTCCATAGGCATGAAAAAAGTTCTCGTTCCGGAGAGGTACACCCGGGAAGACGCCAACTCCACGGAAACTGTTGACCTGGTGGAATTCGGAAAATCACTTGGCGTGGAGGTGGTTGAAGTATCTGACGTTAACACGGCCCTCTACCAGCTTTCCGGCAAATACATTGATGCAAATAACAGCAGCATAGAGGTTGACAATTCCTATCGTGAAACCATGAGGTTCCTTGCCGATGACCTGTGCGGGAGAAGCAGCAAGCTCATGAACGATACTCCAGCAAAAAGCAGCGAAGAGGCGCTTAACCTCACCTCTAGGGGCATGGATGCCTACCAAAATGGCGATTACTATTCATCTGCGTCTTTCTGCTTTGGCGCGAATGTAAAATACCTCACCCTTATCCTTCAGGAAAAGGAATCCTCTCCTGAAGAAATGAAAAATATGTATTCCCATATAGTCACCAATATACTTAAGCTTGATTCAGAAATTGAAAGCAAGGACATAAGGACCATTACTGATTTGGAAAGTTACATTGCCGTCAAGGAGCGCCTGGAAGAAGCAGATGATTTCGTGAACAAGTCCATGTCGGCAGATAATGGTGATAAATTTTACAATCTTGCGTATGCCAATGAGCGCATCTACTCTGCATTCTCCTGGTACACCTTTTTTGACCACCGCGGAAAGGAGTTCAACATGAATAAAAATATTCTAAGGGATTCCTGCCAGCAAGCGCTGCTTGAGGTTGAGGAGCGCGCGCAATACCTGCAGATATTTTTCCCTGACAGGACTTTTGATGCGTCCAGCGATTTTTCAGGCGCCAATAAGGAGCTTGATAGGGGCAATTATGCATTGTGCCTGTTCAAGGCTTCAAAGGCAAAGGCCGAAGTCAACGTGCCCCTGAATATGCTTGGCGTTACCGAGGGCCAGTTTGACGAGTACGTCTATAAGAAAATCAACCTTGCAAAATCAAGCATTGCAAGGCAGTCTTCAAAGGGCATATTCCCGATACTTGGGTATTCTTACTATGAGTATGCAAGCAATCTTGCAAAGACGGACAAGTACTCTGCCCTTTTGTATTCCGAGTATGCGCTTGAATTAAGCAACCTTGACCTCTACTTCCAGGAGCGCGGAAAAGCGCCCGCAATGGCTCAGGAATTGCAATCCAACAACACAACCTTGCTTTCAATAGCCATCGCATTAATCATCGGCCTGGTAGCCGGATACCTTGTTGCGGTCATTAAAAACCCGAGCAGGCAAACGCGCCTGCTGGGAAAAAAGAGGTGATAGATCGCTCAGTCCCTCGTATTCACTTGGGAATGAGGCATTTCTACCTTCACTGTCTAGTAGGCATCCCATATATAAATTCATTTCCGTGCTATAAAATAAGCGAGAGAATATAACTACCCAAAAGGTGCTGTCGTATTCTAAGTGGGACGATACTAATCAACAGCTGTCCAAATTATGGAAAACCTTAAAACCGGCCCGTAAATACACTTTCAAATGGCATTTGACAAAAATCTGGACAAGGAAATCTGGTCGGAAACAAAGGAATTTGAGACAACAAGAATCAAGGTCGGGGTTTTCCAGTACAGCGAGGGCGAAAAGAAGCTCCAAATCTCGCGCGAAAACCGCAACCAGAACGGAGAGTGGACATTCTCAAAGCTCGGCAGGATGTTCAAGGACGAGGCAGAGACAATAATTCCCTTAATGCAGAAGGCCCTGGAAAAGATGTAGCAAATAACAAAAACCGCAATCTTTAAAAATAAGTGTCTCTCCGCAGTCGGCAATGACTAACATCACTTCAGCCGTGTTGGCAGTTTTGCTAGTCTCAGTTCTTGTGCTGCTGTTGTGAGCCTTGCCCAAACACCAAGGCGTTCATCGTTGCAAACGTTAGATTTACAGCCGCAGGAAAGGAACCAAAATGGGAAGAATAAAAATATTTGACACGACATTGCGAGACGGCGAGCAGTCGCCGGGAGCATCGCTTAACATACGGGAAAAGCTAATCATTGCAAAGCAGCTTGCCAGGCTTAATGTGGATGTCATAGAGGCGGGATTCCCGATAGCATCGCAGGGCGACTTTGATGCCGTAAAATTAATTGCCCAGAAGGTGAAAGGCCCCGTAATCTGCGCCTTGGCAAGGTGCATGCCTGCCGATATAGACCGCGCCTGGGAAGCAATAAAACCTGCAAAGAAAAGGAGGATACATGTATTTATTGCAACCTCCCAAATACACATGGAAAAGAAGCTGAGGATATCCAAGGAAGAGGTAATCAAAATTGCCGTTGAAGGCATAAAGCGCGCAAAGAAATACACCCGTGACGTGGAATTCTCCCCGGAAGACGCTTCGCGGACAGATATTAACTACATGTGCGATGTTGTAAGCGCCGCAATAAAGGCAGGCGCAACAACCATAAACATTCCCGATACAGTTGGATATGCAGAGCCTGAAGAGTTTGCCCAAAGGATAACGTATCTGAGAAAGAAAGTCCCCGAAAGCAGCAAGATAACCATCTCGGTCCACTGCCACAATGACCTTGGAAATGCGGTTGCAAACTCATTGGCTGCAGTCAACGCAGGCGCCACGCAGATAGAATGCACTATTAATGGATTGGGTGAGCGCGCGGGAAACGCTTCGCTTGAGGAATGCGTCATGAACCTCAGGGTGCGCTCCAATTACTTTAATGGTGCTTTCACGTCCATAAACATCGGTGAGATTTTCGCCGCATCAAAGCTTGTATCAAGCTTAACTGGAATTTCAGTCCAGCGCAACAAGGCAATTGTGGGAAAAAACGCATTTGCCCACGAGGCAGGAATCCACCAGCACGGCGTGATAAGCGCGCGTGAAACCTATGAGATTATGCGCGCATCGGATGTGGGGTGGGAAGGGGAAGGCATAGTCATAGGAAAGCATTCCGGAAAGCACGCGGTGGAAAATGTCCTTAAGGAGATGGGCTATGAATTCTCAAAAGTCCAGGTTTCAGCAATAACCTCGAGGATAAAAGACTTGGCGGACAAGCAGAAGGAAGTTGAGCGGGCAGACATAATCGCAATTGCCAATGATGCAACCCAGGCATTGTCAGGCCAGGAGCAGAAGGTTAAGCTCAGGGAATTTGCAATCATGACAGGCTCTAATGTAACCCCTACAGCAACGGTAAAGCTTGAAGTCGACGGAAAGGAGAAGGTGGGTTCTGCAACCGGAGTTGGGCCTGTTGATGCTGCCTCAAAGGCAATAAAGCAGCTGGTGGATCCCTCATTGAAATTAACCTCTTACAATCTCAAGGCAATCACCGGCGGAACTGACGCGCTTGCGGACGTTGCAATAACAGTCGAGAACAAAAACTGCGAGAAGTTCAAGGCAGGCTCCGTCAATGAAGACATCGTAAAGGCATCCGTTGAGGCGCTTATTAAGGGAGTGAACTATGCCCTGATGCACAAACCCAAAAAGAGTATAAAGCCGGAGGACGTTGGAGATTAAAATGGTAACTCCGGTAATGCAGCAGTCAAGAAAAATAACTTCCAAGGACAGGGCTATTGGCAAATATGTCATGACGGAAACGCTTGTGAAGCTTGGCGTCAACACGCTATTTGGAATCACCGGTGGCGCAATAATACCATTCTACGACGCTGTCTTTGACTACAAGGGAAGGATAAGGAACATACTGATGCGCCACGAGCAGGGCGCAGTCCATGCTGCAGAGGGATATGCAAGGGTTACCGGCAAGCCCGGAATTTGCATTTCAACTTCAGGTCCCGGGGCATGCAACCTGGTTACTGGCATTGCGGATGCTTACATGGATTCAACACCCATAATTGCAATCTCCGGCCAGGTTCCAACGTTTCTTATAGGGAACGACGCATTTCAGGAAACTGACATGATAGGCGTAACAATGCCCATCACAAAGCACAATTTCCAGATTCGCCATGTTGATGACATAGCGGAAACCCTGACAAGGGCATACAAAATCTCGACGGAAGGCAGGCCCGGTCCCGTTTACATTGACGTTCCAAAAGATATTCAGACAAAAACGGCCTCCAAAAACTCTGCAAGAAAGTTTGCATACTCACTTCACCCAGTCCCTCAGCCCGGCAGGCAGCAGGTTCTGGACGCAGCCGAGCTCATTATGGAAGCCGAGCGGCCGCTGATAATTTCCGGCGGCGGAGTAATAATCTCAAATGCCTCGCATCAGGTAAGGCAGCTCGCTGAAACCGTAAACTGCCCCATTGCAACAACCCTGATGGGCAAAGGCGCTTTTCCAGAAACACACCCATTGAGTTTGGGAGTTTTGGGCATGCACGGCGAGGAGCACGCAAACTACGCAGTAATCAACTCTGATTTGCTTATAGCGGTTGGATGCAGGTTCTCCGACAGGATTACCGGAGACACAAAGTCATTCCAGGAAGGAAAAAAGATAATCCATATAGACATAGACCCTGCAGAGATAGGAAAAAACGTTGAAGCGGAAGTTGCCATAACGGGCGATGCAAAGCAGTGCCTTGTTCAGCTCGTGAAAGCAGTCAGAAATGCCGGAGCGAAGAGGCATCATAAGCATTCCGAATGGAACAGGAGGATAAAAGATGTCAAGGCAATAGTTGAAAGCCACCATGAAAGGGACATAAAGACGGAAGGGCTTACCCAGATATTTTCCATCCAGACAATCTCGAGGATGATAAAGCCAAAAGATATTGTAGCAACGGGAGTTGGGCAGCACCAGATGTTTGCCCAGCTTTACATGTCAAGGACTTTGCCGAGAACATGGATTTCCTCCGGCGGTGCAGGCACCATGGGCTTTGGATTTCCTGCTGCGATAGGCGCAAAGGTCGGCAGGCCTTCAGTAGAGGTTATAGACATTGACGGTGACGGAAGCTTCCAGATGACTTCCCAGGAGCTTGCGGTGTGCAAGGAAGAAAACATCAAGGTAATTCCGGTAATCATGAACAACCAATATTTGGGCATGGTGCGCCAGTGGCTTGAAACTTTCAACAACAAAAGATACTCGACCGTGCACTTTACGGACAACCCAAGCTTTGAGAAAATGGCTGAAGCATACAGGCTGCCGGGAATAACTGTCACCAGAAAATCCGAGCTTGCAGAGGCGTTTAGGACAGCCTACAAAAGCGGCGAGACCACGGTGATTGACGTGATGGTAGAAAAGGAAAAGAACATATGGCCCATGCTGCCTGCCGGCGGTTCGCTGAAGGAAATCATCGGCGGAAATGTCATATTCAAGCAGACGTGGCAGGACATCCTGAAGTCAAGGTCCGCCCGGGGTTTAAAATGAGGCACACAATCTGCATACTTGTAAATGACGCGCCAGGCGTGATGACGCGCGTTGCCGGCTTGTTTGCAAGGCGCGGCTATAACATAGATACAATTACAGTTGGAAAAACCAATTCCCGGGGGGCTTCAAAGATAATCATCACTGCAATTGGCGACGATAAAACAATGGAGCAGGTGGAAAAGCAGGTGGGCAAGCTCATAGACGTTATCAGCGTATTTGAGCTTAAGCCCGATGATTCCGTGATAAGGGAGTTGTGCCTTGCAAAAATAAGTATTAACGGAAGAAAAAGGAAGGAAGACATAATAAAATATGCAAATGTCTACAAGAACAAGATAGTGGACATAACGCCAAAGACCATAACTTTGGAGATAATGGGCGAACCCCAGAAGATAGACACCTTTCTCGAGCTTATGTCTCCTTTCGGAATTCTGGACGTAAGCAGGACAGGCGTTACGGGAATCTCAAGGGAATCCCCGAAAAAAAGCTAATTTATCCTGGAATAATATGCCATCCTGTAGGATTTTTCATCCAGCTTGGCAACTGACGGCCCGAATACTCCCTTCTTGTCGAGCTTCGAGCCCCCAATAAGCCTCACTCCCGAATCCCTGCTCCACGAAATCCCGTCTTTTGAGGAGGCAGAGAATACTGCAGGCTGCTTTGCGTAATCGTCCTCGTAAAACAGCCGGTAGCTGTCGCCTTCGCTTAATACATCCCCTCCAAATCCATGTATACTAATGTCTTCCAGGTTTCCGAATGCAAGGCCGTCCTGCGAATCTGAGGCGAAGAATTCGCCTCCTTCTGAAACAATAATTTCCCATCCGGACGGAATTTTAAAAACATCAAATCCCCCTATGTCGTTTCCGCTCAATCTAACCCCTGTTTCCCTCTCAAAGTAAACCCCGTTCCTTGATTTTGCGCTGAATATGCTGTTTCCAATCTGGTAGTACATCCTGTAATTGCCGTCGCCAGAAGCTGTAATGCTGGTGTCGCTTACACCCTCCTCTATTCCGACGTGCTTGTAAATCCACTTGCTGTTGTGCCATATTGCAACGCTTGTCCCCTTGTTTTTGGAGTCTGAAAAATAAACCCTGAGCCTGCCTTCATTATCAACAAAAGCCTCGGGATATGACGCCTGCTCCGCTATAATCTTTGCCCTCTTGCTCCATACCTTTGAATTCGTGGATTCAGAAATAAGCACCCTGTTGTTCCATGCGCCTTCGCCAAATTTGTCTCCGGCGCCAATCCCGGGAATTATGTCGTCAAAAAGAATATCATTTATGTCGTAATCGCTCTCTTTTGCCTGCGGCAGGTTTTCGAAAGGAGGGGAAGGCATTATGTTCTGCCTCACGAAACTCTCAGAGGGCAGCCGAAGGTTCGATTTCTGCTCCTTCGCGCAGCCTGCAAGCACAAGAAGCACCAGAATCAGGCACATAATCCTTTTCATGACGCTAAATTCCCATCAAATATTCTTAAACTTTTGTATTGGCAAGCACAATAACCTTTATATAACATTATAAATTCCGTGACCAGATGAAATACAGAATTGCGCTGATGCCGGGCGACGGCATTGGGCCTGAGATAATTGAGCAGGGCGTAAAGGTAATCAACAAGGTTTCCGAGCTCCATAATTTTGAAGTGGAATGGGTTAGGTATGACAATGGCGCGGACAGATACCTCAAAACCGGGGAGCTTATAACTGAAGACACGCTAAAGGAAATCAAAAAGACCTGCAAAGCCATTTATCTTGGAGCGCTTGGAGACCCTCGCGTTAAGCCCGGAATTCTTGAGAAAGGAATTCTGCTGAAAACAAGGTTTTATTTTGACCAGTATGTCAACCTTAGGCCAATTAAATTATTGGATGGTGTTGAATGCCCGTTAAAGAACAAAACGCCGAAGGACATAAACTTTGAAGTTGTAAGGGAAAACACCGAGGATTTTTACGTTGGAATCGGAAACAGGGCAAAGATTGGAAACTCAAAGCAGGAGCTGGAAGTCATAAGGTCTCTGTACAGCGTTAAATTCGGCCTCGACATTGACACGCAGGGCTCCGAAATAGCGTATCAAATCGGGGTTTTGTCAAAAAAAGGCTCCAGGCGCGTGATTGAATATGCATTCGAGCGCGCAAGGAAAAACAAAAAGACAAAGGTTACCGCAGTTGACAAGGCAAATGTACTGGACAGCGTTTATTCCTTCTGGCGCGAAACCGTTGACGAGGTTGCGAAAAAGTATCCCGGCATAGAATATGACTTTAATTATGTTGATGCAATCACAATGTGGTTTGTGAAAAATCCAGAGTGGTTCCAGATGGTTGTTGCGCCAAACATGTTCGGGGACATTATAACTGACCTGGGGGCAATGATTCAGGGTGGTCTTGGGCTGGCTCCCGGAGGCAACATTAATCCGGATGGAATCTCAATGTTCGAGCCCATTCACGGCTCTGCTCCAAAGTACAGGGGATTAAATGTTGCAAATCCCCTTGCAACAATATGGGCTGGCTCTCTAATGCTTTCGGAGCTGAAAATGCAGAAGTCTGCAGACCTGATGCTAAACGCAGTCCAGGAAGTTATCAGAGATGGAAAAGTTAAGACCAAGGACATGGGCGGCTCAAGCAAATGCTCCGATATGGGAACTGCGATTGCGAAGAAATGCGAAGAATTGCATCAAAATAAATAGGGTGGTACAACATGAACATAATAAAAAAAGGAAATCTTGATGTGCTGAAGGGCAGGACTATTGCTGTAATGGGGTATGGCGCCCAGGGCCGTGCTCAGGCGTTGTGCATGAAAGATTCTGGCGTCAGTGTAATCGTTGGGTGCAGGCAGGGAAAGTCTTTTGAGCAGGCGAAAAACGATGGCGTAAAGGTAATGCCCGTTTCGGAAGCTGCAGAAAAGGCAGACATAATCCACATACTGATTCCCGACGAGAACCAAAAGGATGTTTATGAGAAGGAGATTAAACAGCACGTTGCTCCCGGAAAGACCCTGTCATGGAGCCACGGGTTTAATTTCGTGTTCAGGAGAATTGTTCCTCCCGCCGGCGTTGACGCAATAATGGTTGCTCCCAAGGCGCCGGGAACCGAAGAGAGAAAAAGGTTTGTGGAAGGGTATGGGGTGCCAGCGCTGATTGCAGTTGCACAGGATGCTTCGGGAAACGCAAGGCAGACTGCGCTTGCTATGGCATCAGCGTGCGGATTTACCCGTGCAGGAGTCATTGACTGCACATTTGAGGATGAAACATTTGAAGACCTCTTCGGGGAGCAGGCAGTTCTGTGCGGAGGCCTTGCGGAACTGATTAAGGCAGGCTTTGAAACTCTTGTGGAAAAGGGCTATCCACCTGAAATGGCATATTTTGAGTGTCTGCATGAAATGAAGCTGATTGTTGACCTTGTGCACGAAGGCGGCTTGACAAGGATGTGGGACGTTGTTTCCAACACCGCTGAGTATGGTGGCCGTACCAGGGGCAAGATGATAATAACTGACGAAGTAAGGAAAAACATGAAGGAAATCCTGAAGAACGTTGAAAACGGAAAGTTCGCGGAAGAATGGATTGCCGAAAACAAAAAAGGACTTCCAAACCTGAAAAGATTGCGCGAAGAAGAGGCAAAGCACCCGATAGAAGTTGTTGGGAAGGAAATACGGGAGTTGTTTAAGAAGAGATAAACTTAAAGTAACCTTGCGCCGTTATTGTTTACTTTGGAAATGTAACCAACAGCACTGATGCCTTCTGCCTTAAATGCATTGATTACTGCGCCCTGTACCTTACAGGCGGAAAGTGCATCATCTCGCACAACCATGGCAACAGAAGGTCCTGAGCCTGAGATTGTAAATCCATAAGCGCCTGCATTCAGGGCTTCAGATTTTGCTCTGTCATATCCCGGAATAAATTTTTCCCTTACAGGAGTTACTATGCCATCCATCATCATTCCTTTACCCACTTTTTCAAAATCACCTTCCTGAAGTCCTTCAGCAACCATCAATGCACCATTTAGGTATTCTTCAACCACCGAGACAGAACCGCCAGATTTTACTGCTTTTTCAGTAGGCATAAAAGATTCGTCCAATCTGCCCCAAATCACAAATCTTTGGCTTAGGGAAACTAACTTAGAAATATCGTATGGTGCATCCTTCAAGGCTCTTCTTGCATCTCCGGTATCAACCCTTAAGTCAGGGGCTACAACAACAAGGTAAGGAGAGTCTTTGATTTCGTACCTTCGATGAGCAAAATTATTTGAGTCGTATATGAATACAAATCCGCCAAGCAGAGACGGCAAAACATTGTCGGGATGCCCTCTTTGGCTTTTGGTTGCAACTGCTTCTCCATAGACAACAGCATCTATTATTACCGGGTCATTTCTCCTGAAGGGCTTGTCAAGAACAGAATTTACCGCAAGCGCGGCAGCAACAGCACTTGAAGCGCTGCTTCCCATGCCCGTTCCAATTTTCATGTTTTTCTGAAGAATAAGCTCAATGCCCTTGCTTTCTCCGGAAGCCTCAAGGACTTTTGCGCCAACTGCTTCAACAACATTTTCAGGGCCGTAAGGCAGTCCGGGGTTGTTGATTATGTCAACAAGTTTCACCCCTATATTTGCTTCTGATTCGACTGCAAGAACAATATCGCCTGGCTCGTCCAAAGCAACCCCAAAAATATCAAAACCGGGGCCGATATTTGCGATGGTTGCAGGAGCAAAAACCTTTGCACTTTTCATACTACTTAGCAGTAAGGACAACTTTATAAGGTTTTGCAATGCAGAAAAAGTTTCATTGGAGAAGCGACTACAAATCGGGGCTTTATCTTTTGGGCTATCCCCATTCCTCATCAACAGCTTCCCATTCTTTGCATATTCTCAGGGATTCTTCCGCCATTTCAATGTAGCCTTCTTTTAGCAATTTTTTCATATCCATGCTCTAAGGGAATCTTACTTATTCTTAATCTTTTCTGTTCTCTTCTCGTTCAAAATATAAACCATGAATATAGCTATCAAACTATAATTCAAAACCATAAACCACCACTGTCCCCAGCTTATTCCGGGAAATGCCCAGTCAGAAACCGGCCAGAGAAATGGTGTTGGAAGAAATTCCTGCGAGTGAGTCGGTATGTCCATCAGAACCTCCAGCGGTGCTGCATAGAGATAAACCGGAACCCTTCTCAGGATTAAATAAACAATTCCAATTATTGCAAGCCACACAATCAGGCTGTGCCCAATACCGTAAAGAGTGTATGTCCAGCTTGGTATTTGGGAAATATCCGGCTTACCGAAGGAAGCTCCGGTGAAAAGCCTGTAGAAGAAATAAGGACCCCATGAAACAATGTCGGGAAGCAGTCCGAAAAACACTGCATATAACGCCTTCTTTGTCCTGTGAAAGATAATATAACTCCAAAATCCGTGCGCAATGAAGTCCATAGCCTATTAAGCCGGCAGGTATATAAAAAAGTTGCCAAAGAAATAGGGATACATTTTAGGCAATAATGGGGGGATGTAAACTTTCTTATACTGGTATAGATTCGTTAAGAGTATGGCAGAGATGTTAACCAATGAGCAAGTAGTGCATTCAATGATTGCATATGTAAAAAATAATCTAATGCTCGCTAATATGGGTGATTCTCAAACTGATTACTCCCATATATTTGAAGGGAACGGAATCCGCTCTGGCTTAAAGAAAACCCACTTCTCGCTTGATGTGATTACAGACGTTTCAACGATTGAAAATACCGGTTTACAAAGTTATCTGCAGTCAAGGATTGACAGAGCCAGTCCCGGCAATAGAGTTGGATTTATTTTTCCCAGGGCGATAGACTACGACCGTGCAAAGAAAAGGTATGAGGGGCCCTTCTTGAGGCAGGCGCGTCTGCTCGGAACAATAAAGGAAACGGTAGAGGATATAGTCGCATACATGATTGGCGATAAAAGTGTGACAGCGGAAGAAATTGAGGAAATAAAAGGGATATTTAATGCAGCAACAACAAGACAAGCCTTCGGGAGGGCCCAAAAGCTATATCAAGAATTAGGGGATTACGAGAGGGAAAAATACAAGATACTGACGCGGGCGGAATGGGAAACTGTTATACCCTTTCAAGGTTCCTTTATCTTGTATTATAATCCTAGTTCTCGGAGCATAGAAGTATGCCGTTTCAGTAAGGTTCCATCCTCAAAAGGAATTCCGGATGAGAGGCCGCTGGTTCAGGGCTATTTGTGGGATTTCTTGAGATTTAATCCTCCAGAGGAAGGGGACAGCTCAAGGAAAGCAGAGATTTACAGACAAATCCAGCAGGGTCTGCACGATCATATTAGGCAGATGATGTTGGGAGACAATATTATCAGGGGAGGATTTACCCTGATTCCTGCTGGCAGAAAGGGCTTGAAGGCGGCTAAAGAGCAGCGCCAACTTTTGCTAATCTAAATCCTTACCTTTAAAAATAGCCCAATGTTATCAAAATTCATGGGAGAAAGTCTGTTAGACAAAGTCTGGAAAATGCACAAGGTCGCAACTTTAAAGTCCGGGTTAGACCAGATTTTCATAGGATTGCACCTGATACATGAGGTAACGAGCCCGCAGGCATTCTCCGTGCTGAGGGAGAAAAATCTTAAGGTGATGTTCCCTGAAAACTGCGCTGCAACTGCCGACCACATAATTCCGACCGACATTCTGTCAAGGCCGTTCAGGGACAGGCTTGCGGAGGAAATGCTGAAGGCGCTGGAGGAAAACACAAAAAGCAGCAAAATCCGGTTTTACGGGTTGGGCAGCAAAAAGCACGGAATTGTCCACATAATAGGCCCCGAATTGGGTTTAACACAGCCCGGCATGACAATAGCATGCGGAGACAGCCACACATCAACTCACGGGGCGTTTGGAGCAATAGCGATGGGCGTCGGAACTTCGCAGATACGCGACATACTTGCAACGGGATGCCTTGCAGCGTCAAAGCCGAAGCTCAGAAGGATTAATGTAAGCGGAAAACTGCAAAAAGGCGTTTACGCAAAGGATGTCATACTGAAAATAATCAATAATTTAGGCGTCAAGGGCGGAATAGGGTATGCATACGAATACGCCGGAAATGTCTTGGACAATTTCTCAATGGAAGAGAGAATGACCGTCTGCAATATGTCAATTGAAGGCGGAGCAAGAATGGGATATGTGAACCCTGACGAAACAACATACGACTACCTGAAAGGCAGGGAGTTTGCCCCGAAAAACTTCAGCAAAGCAGTAAAATTCTGGGATTCGGTAAAATCTGACAGGAACGCAGGATATGATGATGAAATTAAGTTGGACGGAAGCAAAATAGAGCCTATAGTTACTTATGGAATAAACCCGGGCCAGAGCATATCTGTAAATGAAAAAATACCGGATGATGCGGATGAAGAGGCGTTGCAGTACATGAAATTCAGGAAGGGAGAACAAATAAAAGGAAAAAAAATCAACGTTGCATTCATAGGCTCCTGCACAAATTCAAGGATTTCAGACTTGAGGGAAGCCGCTAAAATTGTCAATGGAAGGAAGGTTCACAATGGAGTCCGTGCATTGGTTGTTCCCGGCTCTGAGCAGGTCAGGATGCAGGCAGAATCGGAAGGCCTTGATGAAATTTTCAAAAAATCAGGATTCCAATGGCGCAATGCCGGATGCAGTATGTGCCTTGCAATGAACCCTGACAAATTAATTGGAGATGAAGTTTGCGCGTCAACATCAAACAGGAATTTCAAGGGCCGTCAGGGAAGCCCGACTGGAAGAACCCTGTTAATGAGCCCTGCCATGGTGGCAATCGCGGCGTGCGAGGGAAAGGTTGCGGATGTGAGGGATTACCTTTAGGAAGGTTAGTTACAAACGCAACCATATGTTTGTTACATCTGTACCAAAAAGTACCCATTATATGGGAATCACAATCTCTTATAGATATTTTTTCTGTGGCCAATCTTTATGACATTAACTATCTGGTCCTTCGTGTTTATAACAACAATTGCCCTGTAATCCCCAATCCTCAATTTCCAGAAAGGGCTGTTTTTCAGTCTGATTAAGTTAGGCAAAGGATTATTTTGTATCGAATAGAACTTTTTCAGGATTACCTCGATTATTTGCCTGTCAAGCTTCTTTAACTCCTTCTTTGCTGAAGGCTGGATTACAAATCTCATAACTTAATACCCAGCTCTTTTGCAACATCTTCAATACTTTCGCCTTTCCCCCCCCTTATTTCACGAATACCCTTTTTCAAGTCCTCAATAGTTTCATCACTCAGCTCGCCTTCTTCAACATCATCAAGAATTTTGTTAATAATCTCATCGTAGCTCTCTTTAGATGCTTCTTTAAAGTATTTTAATCTTTCAAGTGTTTGGTCTTTCAGTTGAACTGTTGTTGGCATACTTATCACCTCTCGTACCTTATATAGTAGTTATAACTAGTATATAAATATTGCTGTTTTCCAATGTTATAGTAAAGTGCATAAATATTGGAACTTTATTATTGCACTTTACTATACTAGCAGAGCGCACAAATGTCCAATTATTAATGCGATCTGCTATTATTCTCCATTTGCCAACAATATTTATAAAACCCCCTAATAACCCTTAATGGCATCATGACCAAAATCACCGAAGTCAAGGGCCGCGGTATATTTGTGGAAGGAGATGATATAGATACTGACAGGATTATTCCCGCAAGGTACATGAAAGTGCTGGACTTCAGCAAACTTGGCCAGTATGCATTCCAGGATGCCCGCTTTGACGGGAAGGGAAAACCGCTCAGGCACCCATTCAATGACAAAAAATACCGGGGGGCATCAATTCTGGTTGTCAACAAAAACTTCGGATGCGGCTCCAGCAGGGAGCATGCACCAGCTGCGTTGATAGGTTTCGGAATAAAAGCAATAATCGGTGAAAGCTTCGCTGAAATATTCGCCGGAAACTGCATCGCAAACGGAATTCCCATCGTGGCTGCAAAACAGGAAGACATAAAAAATCTCATGGAATTCATCAGGGAAAACCCAGATGCGGAAATAAGGATTGACATAGAAAACGACAGGGTTGAATATGGGGATTTTTCAATTGGGGTTACAGCAAGGGATAAAAAGAGCCTTACGCAGGGAACATGGGATGTGCTGGGGGAAATGCTAAGCAATAAAAATCTGGCAAAAAACATCCACGGCAAATTGCCTTACACAGGCGGATTTGAATGAAAACGCTCAAAACTAAATCATCGGTTCTGACAGAGGGAGACTCAAGAGCCCCAAACCGCGGCATGCTTCGCGCCGTTGGATTTAAAGACGAAGATTTCAGCAAGCCGATTATTGGCGTTGCTTCCACATGGTCTGATGTTACGCCGTGCAACATGCACATAGACAAGCTCGCAATAGAGGCAAGGCGCGGCATAAGGGAAAATGGCGGTGCAGGGCTTACTTTTGGGACAATTACTGTAAGCGACGGAATTTCCATGGGCACGGAAGGAATGAAATTCTCATTGAGTTCAAGGGAAATAATTGCGGATTCAGTTGAAACTGTTTCACAGGCTGAGAGGTTTGACGGCTTAATCGCAATCGGCGGCTGCGACAAGAACATGCCCGGGTGCGTTATGGCCATGTCGAGGCTTAACATCCCCTCTGTCTTTGTTTATGGCGGCACTATACTGCCGGGAAAATACCATGGAAAGGATATAGACATAGTAAGCATCTTCGAGGCTGTGGGGCAGTACAGCGCAAAGAAGATTTCGAAGGAAGACCTCCATGAGATAGAGTGCCGTGCATGCCCGGGCGCCGGAAGCTGTGGCGGAATGTACACCGCAAACACGATGGCCTCTGCCATAGAAGCTTTGGGAATGTCGCTGCCGGGTGGAGCATCAACTCCTGCTGAAGACCAGAAAAAGAAAGAGGAATGCTACAATGCAGCGAAGGCCGTGATGAATCTTATGGAAAAAGGCATCACCCCAAAAGATATCATGACCAAAAAAGCGTTTGAGAACGCAATCTCCCTGGTGATGGCGCTTGGAGGCTCAACAAATGCCGTGTTGCACTTAATTGCAATGGGGCACACCGTCGGGGTTAGTGTGACCCTTGATGACTTCGACAGGATTTCAAAAAAAGTCCCCCATCTTGCAGACCTTAAGCCGTCCGGAAAATATGTGATGTATGACTTGTACAAGGTTGGCGGAATAACCGGCGTTATGAAGATGCTTCTCGATGCAGGGCTGTTGCACGGTGACTGCATTACTGTGACGGGAAAAACATTGGCTGAAAACCTGCGGAATGTGCCTCCACTGAAGGCGCATCAGGAAATAATTCGTGATTTAAGGCATCCTCTCAGGCCAACAGGACCAATAGTAATTTTGCGCGGCAATCTTGCCCCTAACGGCGCAGTTGCAAAGGTCTCAGGATTAAATTCAACTTCAATAACCGGCCCTGCAAAGGTGTTCGATTCAGAAGAGGCTGCTTTGGAATCGATATTGAAGGGCAGAATCAAAAGCGGAGATGTTATTGTAATACGGTATGAAGGCCCGAAAGGCGGTCCTGGAATGCGCGAGATGCTTGCCCCGACATCAGCAATCGTCGGAAAAGGCCTTGGCGACAAAGTGGGATTAATCACGGATGGCAGGTTTTCAGGAGGCACTCACGGATTGGTTGTTGGCCACGTTTGCCCGGAAGCCCAGGTGGGAGGCCCAATCGCAATCATCAGGGAAGGCGATTCCATAACCATCGACGCAGACAGGCAGTCGCTGCGGCTCAACATCCCCGAAGACGGGATAAAAAAGCGCCTGAAGTCATGGAAAGCTCCCGGGCTGAAATACAAAAGAGGGGTGCTTTACAAATATGCAAAAAACGTCTCGTCAGCTGACAAAGGAGCAGTTACTGATTTGAGCTAACATGGTTATTGATGTCATACTTCCGCTAATCCTGATAATCGGGCTAGGTTTTTTCCTTGGGAAGATAAAGAGGGTTGACATCAATCCGTTTGTTGATTTTCTTCTTTATGTCACCATTCCGCCGCTGATTGTCACATCTCTTGTTGGCAGTGCAACACAGCTGTCAAACATTGTGGTAATCATCGCCGGCGCATGCTTTGTCATGCTCTCAATATGGGTTTTGGTGTCAATATTCTACAGGATTTCAGGATTCAATTCCCGGGGCGTTAAGCTGTCTTTAATCTTCGGGAATACCGGGCATATGGGATTGCCGGTTGCGCTTTTTGCGTTCGGCAGTGTCGGCCTTGCAGAGGCATTGGTGTATAACATGGTGACATCGGTGCTGATATACACGGTTGGAATATACATAGTCAGCAGCAGGGACTCCTTTAAGGAAGTTGCAAAAATGCCCCAGCTTTATGCAATCCTGCTCTCCGTAATCCTTGTATATTTCAACATCAGGATTCCGGATGTCCTTTTTTCAACCATGGACATTGTCGGAAAGGCTACCATTCCGCTTGCCCTAATAATACTCGGGTATAAGCTGACTGAAGTTAAGATTACCACATTCAGGATAGGGCTTATTTCATCAATTGCAAGAATCCTTGGAGGCCTTGCCGTTTCTTTATTGTTCGTTTATCTTCTGGGAATTTCGGGCGTTACAAAATCCACCATAATCCTCCAGTCTGCAATGCCATCCGCGCTTATGTCCTTGCTGCTGGCTCAGAAATTCCGGGCAGACCCGGATTATGTAGCCTCCACGGTTTTCCTGTCCACCCTGATTTCTCTTTTTGCAATACCCCTGATTGTGTATTTCCTTGCATAATCAAGATTAAACAACATTTATAAACATAAATCAAATTCTTTGCCGAATGGACAAGACAGACTATATTTGGTTCAACGGAAAGCTTGTAAAATGGGAGGATGCAAAAATCCACGTTTTGGTCCACGCGTTGCATTACGGCTCTGCTGTCTTCGAGGGGATAAGGTTCTACAAGACCGATAAAGGCCCTGCGGTTTTCAGGCTGAAGGAGCACACTGCAAGGCTGCTTAAGTCTGCAAAAGTCTTTAACATGAAAATTCCATTCACCCAGCAGCAGCTTGAGGAAGCAACTTTGGAGACGATAAGGAAAAACAAAATCGGCGCAGGATACATAAGGCCAATTGCGTTCTTCGGCTATGGAAAAATGGGACTGAACCCTGAAGGGGCTCCTGTTGATGTTGCAATCGCAGTCTGGCCCTGGGGCTCTTATTTGGGCGAGGAGGCAGTTAAGGTAAAGGTTTCAAAGTACATGAGAATACACCCCAAATCACTAATCTCTGACGCAAAGGTCTCCGGCCATTATGTCAATTCCATACTTGCAAGCCTTGAGGCAAAGGAATCCGGATACCAGGAATGTTTGCTTCTTGATTATACAGGCAACATTGCAGAAGGCCCCGGAGAAAATTTCTTCATGATTAAAAAAGGAAAATTATATACCCCTCCGCTTGGAAACATCCTGCCGGGCATTACAAGGGATTCAATAATAAAGATTGCAAGGGATTTAGGCCACGATTCTGAAGAAAAAGTAATCTCGGTAAAAGATGCAAAATCAGCGGACGAATGCTTCTATACAGGAACTGCCGCAGAGGTAACCGGAATAAAGCAGATTGATGAAACAGTGATAGGCAATGGCAGCATAGGCCCAATTACAAGAAAGCTCAAAACTGCATTTCTAGATGTTGTTCAGGGAAGGAACAAGAAATACGGGAGCTGGCTGAGTTATGCGAAATAAAAGTGCAGGCATCCGGAAGTCGAATACACCAAACTGCAATGGTTTGCCTTGTCCTTTCCTCGGCTCTGCAACCCTGAAGACACCAATGCAAAAGGTTAGTGCTGCTTCATTCCTGACCTGACACGTTTCCCAGAAGCATCAGCCCAGCAGGACAAAGCGTCTTCGTCCAGGCCAAGACCAATGCAATCTGATGCACCCTCATTCCGGCATTCAGTCCTCCCTAAGCACGTCTGGAGTGACAGGAGAGTGCTATCTTCCCAACCTAGCCTGCGGTATGGTAGAGTAAATAATGCCTTATAAAGGTTGCTTTAATACACGCTTTACATCAGTTTACAAGTGAGGGTATGGGCAACCCAAATCAAAAAATTTATTAACTTCGCAGAATACTCGCCTCTCGGGGGCCAAAATTTCATCAATAACATTTCTCGGAACTGCAGGGGACACTTATGTGTTAGGCAGGCAGCTGCGCTCTTCGGGAGGCATTGTTCTGCAGGTTGGAGAAAACCAGTTCCACATCGACCCGGGACCCGGTGCATTGGCAAAGGCGCATGAATATGGGGTAAATCTCAGGGCAAACACTGCAATTCTTGTCTCGCATTCCCACATGAACCATTCAAATGACCTAAATGCAGTTATAGATGCAATGACTTACCGCGGGTTTGACAAGAAAGGCGTTCTATTGGCATCTGACACGGTAATCAACGGAAGCTCAAGTCAGCAGCCAGTGCTTCAGGAGTTTTACAAGAAATGCCTTGAGCGCTTTATAGTGCTTAGGCCTCATCAGCGCATAGGCATAAACGACGTTGAGATTCAAATGCTGCCGTGCGACCATTCAGACCCTTCAACAGTGGGATTCAAGTTTTACACAACCGAATTCACGCTGTCATACAGCTCTGACGCAATGTATTCAAGAAGGCTGATAGAATTTTACAGAAATTCGAATGTGCTGATTTTGAATGTGGTTTCAGTGAAGGGCGACGGCAAGAATCTTTCTGTCAATGACGCATTGAAAATTATCTCCGAAGTGAAGCCCAGGCTGTGCATAATCACCCACTTTGGGATTTCCATGATGGAGTACGACCCTATCATTGCTGCTAGAGAGCTCCAAAATGAAACCGGCGTACAGGTGATAGCCGCAAAGGACGGGATGGTTGTCAATCCTGTGAATTATTCAGTTTCCCAGGGGCAGATGACATTGAATGTTTTTTCTCCGCCAAAGAATGCAGAAGTTACTGAACTGACCCCGGCGAAGGATGTGGACATTGTACAGGCGATTGAAGAGAATAAAACCCTCAATGAGATTTTTGGTTCAGAGAAGTAATATTACCCCGTACCCAAGGAGGCACGCTGCAGTAAGGAACGGCATTGCGGGATAGAATCTTCCTTTCTTTCCCTTAATCAGCAGGAAACTCAGCGCTATTGTTGCAAATCCCACGATGATAAGTGATTCGTAATATGCAAAAGCCCCTGAAATTCCGCCCGACATTAGCCCTTCCATCACAACCCCTGAAAACATGAGCGGAAACGCAACATCGCCGCCCCCAAGTATTGCAGTTCGGCCCTGCCCTTTGCTTAAGCCCTTTCCCACAATCTTCTCGCCTTTGTAGGGAATTGCGAGACCGGCAAAGACCTTTGAATCCATAGTGAACTTTGCCATTTTTATCATGTGCTTGCTCTTCCACACCGCATAGGCGTCATAGGCAGAAATTATCAGTAAAACGACAATCATCCATTTTATGTTCAGCAGCGGCACAAAGAGCAGTGCAATGCCCGAATACATCAGCACTTCCGTTGTGTTGTGTGTTATCAGGCCTGGCCTGAATATCTTTGCGATTGCAAGCAAAAGCGCAATTGCGCCGGAAGCAATGGGGTGCAGGAAAACTCCGATGGAGACAGTTATTGTTGCCCATACTGCAGTGAAGTACCATATTTTCCAAAGCCTGATTTTTCCGAATCTTATAATCACGAGAAGCAGCACAGTTCCAAATATCAATGCCCCGAGGATGTATGCAGTTGTTGTGCCACCCTGGATTTGCGGCCTTTCCCCAAGCGCAGTATTGCCGTGGAAAACCTCAATCTCGCCGGAAGGCAGCATGTTAATTTTCGCATCCGCGCTTATTATTGCAAGCCCCGCAGCCTGGGAAACCACGAAAAGCCCTATCAGCATGAGGCTCGGCGCAATGGTGTGTTTCATGTCTCCCCCCCTATAGGTATGTATTTATATCTTTACTTTTTTGTTTCCCAATGATTTAAATATCCCTGGTAATTAGTGCAGTTCGTGAAACTCGCGCACACCATCCAGGTGACAGTATTTGCAAAAGCAGGGGAGGAGATGGTTCTTTCAAGGCTGAAAGAGCTGTTTCCGTTTGACCTTGAGCAGGAAAAAATCCCGATAGAATCCACGAAGGCTACTGCGGCAGACGAAAGCGCAATCCTGATTTACAAAGTTGTGCTGACAAAAGAGAGGCATACAAATCCATTTATTGACAATCTCAGGGAAAAGCTTTCCGCGGACCAAAAACAGCTTCTAATCCGCCAGCTCCATTCGAGGCTTGATGAGGATATGGATTTCTTCATTCGCCTCGAAAAGGACAAATTAATTGATGAAAACATCTTTCAGGTTACGGATTCAGGCAACTGCTTCCACATTAGAATCAGCATTGCGTCATTTCCGAAAAAGAGAAGCGTTGCTGAAAAAGTTATTCAGGAAATATTCAAGTAGAATTTCTTAAATCGTGCAGTTCGTGGGACTGCAAGTCCCACTTAACTGCGGGGGTCTATCGGGTGCAACCCTTAGATATGGGGCCACGGGGACTTTCATTAAGGGTTGCATTTTTCTTCACTTCAGCAAAGTCCGTGGGATTGAAAATCCCACTTGACTGCCAGCGTGTGAAGCATCCGCATAGTTGTGGATGTGCTGGAAACTCGTTGTTTCCATCAGGTGCAGTCTCTCACGGCGCAGCCCTTACATTTGAACCCCGAGCTGAGTCCCCCGAAGACCCAATGTTGGCCAAGTTACACCATGGCCCCACGAAGAAGGGTAGAAAAATATCAGCTTTATAAAAACTTGCAAACCAGGATGCCCCGAAAGAAGTTCATCTGTCTCATGAACTATAGAACTTTTCGGCTTGGGATAGGTAAGGCTCGCCAAACTGTTTTGAGAGAGTCTCCACCTGGACACGAAGAGCATCTCTTACACCTTTAAACCCTTTTGTTCCAACAATAGGGTCTGACATGAACGTGTCAAAAAGATTTCTCATTTCGCTTTCATGTGAAGGATCTGCATGCTTATACTCAAGCCATGCAAGGCGTAATTTCAATACAGCTTTTGTTGCTTCTGAGGCATCTACCCCCGCTTCTAACAGGCAGTCCTTAGCTTTGTGATATTCATCGACTGTATCTTGCCCTACGGACTCGGTGAGAGCAGCTCCTGCCGAGTGGCATGCGTTGCTGTATGCCTCGCCTTTATCTATGCCCCCAATCTTTCTTAGCCATACCTCTTTAAACGCATATTCAGCGCCTTTTTTAAGTAGAACTTGTTTTTCTTCTCCACTTTTTAATCTTCCTAATTCTGCATATATCATGCCTGCAATACCGGTAACCCGGCAGAACCTGTCATAAATCTCCTTCCTATCAACAATCTCCCCATCCGCACGGGCAGAAAGTCCCTTTTCGTAAGCCTCAATAGCCTTTTCTGCGAGTGGCAAAGCAATTTCCAGGTCTTTTTCCTTATCGACTCCACGGTACCTGTGCACAAGAGCCATTTCCTCAAGAACACGGCCACGCCCAAAACTTGTTGTACTTTTCTCCACACATAAAAGCGCTTCTTCAAGGGTATCCAATGAAACATCGTATCTTCCAAGCTGTCGCTCCGAATAAGCCCTATTTGCAAGGGAAAAGGCAAGGTAATCAGGGTTTATCCCTTCCGCAACACCCCTTCTTGATAAAAAAACTGCCACACCATGTATTAAAAATGCTCCATCAAAATCCTTTGCATCTGACCTGATTTTACATTCAGAATTATCCCACATAATGAGATTTATGAGTTCTTGTGTTTGCATGAGTGCAGGGGAATCTAACCTGCTTTTTATTGCTTTCTAGTCCAGACTTAGCCCCCTGAGTAACTGACTCCTTTCTTTAGGCAATCATTCTTTTCATTCCCCTCAAGAAGCCCTCCCAACTCAGAATGTATTATCCCTTTGATACTTGTAACCCTGCATATTTTAATGCACTTCTCTTTATCGATTATTTCCCCTTCAATGTTGCTACAAGATTAAACCAACGTCTTCAGTTTGTACTTTATGTGGTACCTTTTTGACAAAGGCCCCATAATACTATCTAACTCATCTGAGCTAACATTCCCAGTAACGTTTATAACGTAACCCCCCCTCATCTTTTCAATACCGGAAGTGATACCCCTGTGTGGGTCTTTTTTCCCATAACCTCTAAGGTTGTCACAAAGAGTTATTGCAAGTCCTTTCCCATCAACCCCACTTAACATTATGGAATACCTTCTCTTTGATTTTAGCTCGTTTTCCAGCCTTTCAGTGGATGCAAGAACTTTTGCTGCAATGAACATCCTGAATAAATCTTCTTTCTCGCTTGGCTTATCGTACGAGCTTTTTAATGTGTATCTGTCAGAAAGTGCACCCGCTATAAGACTTATGTAAATATCCCTGTCTGTTGAGGGTATTATCGCAGGCGGATAACCGCTTTGCTGAAGGCAGAAATTCTGCAGTAACCTAGCTGCTCGCCCGTTTCCATCTGTATATGGGTGAATTCTAACCATATCAAGGTGGGCTTCTATTGCACGTTCAACCGGATGTTGGAATGTTTCAAGCCTGCGAACCAGGTTATCAACGTCCTGCATCAAAACCCTTGGAGATGGGGGAGCAAACCCACCGAATTGCACTTCGACCTGCCTGAATGTATTTTCTGGCTGACCTTCCGGTTCTATTTTATGGCCAAGTGAAGAAAGAACTGATGTGGATATACCATATGTTGATAAGTGTTTTATAGCTTCAGTCAAGTTTTGATACGCTTCGCCGTTGCCATTTTTCCTTTTGGTTTTATTGGTTCCATCGGATTCGGCCTGGGTTTCGATACCTATCGAATGCCTTGTAGCTTCATCCCACATTTGTTTTATAATCTCAGCCCGTAGCAAAATGGAGAATTCCGGATGAGTATTAATACGGCTTAATATTGAATCTATGTTTTGCAGGGTTTTCTTTACCATTACCCCATTTAAAGCGTAAGGGTTTATAATCTTTTCGGTAATTAACTATTCCAGAGTAGTTAATTAAAAATCCCACCTTTCCAGTAGAACTTTATAAACTCCGCTTATTCTATCTCTTTTCATGTAAGGGAAGCAGATTTACTACTTTTGGCTCTGGATAAAACTTCTTTGTGTTATGGACAGTTAGAAAACGATTAAATGGTCTTAGAACCTTGGAAAAAGGCATATTTAACCTTATCTCCCGATTTTCATCTAATTTCAGCAATTTTTTACCAAACCTTAATAAATTTCACGATAATTGCATTTCAGAAAAATGATAGACATTGAAACGCTAAAAAAAGCGAAGCCGGGAAGCGTAATTCCAATAGTTGAGGAAGTCCCAAATACGGATGCTGTAGGGCTGTTTTCCAAGCTTTCGGACTATGGGAGAAGGAAAAACTCGCTGTTATTCGAGTCTGCAGACTACGTTGAGCGCTATGGCGAAAAAAGCATAGGCTCGGCAAATCCATCTCTTCATATAACGGGCAGGGGAGAGCAGTTCCAGATTAGGGCATTAAACCAGCAGGGACTCCAGATGCTGCACCTGATAAAGAAGGACTTCAAGTTCTGCGATTCAGCGGTGTTCAAGAAGGGGGCAATAACCGGAAGGCTAACCCCTAAAAGAAAGATGGTGAGCGAAGACCAGCGCCTTAAGCTGAAAACCCACATAGACATATTGCGCACCATCAGCAATGCGTTCAAGGCTCCGGAATCAAAGTTCCCGACATGCGGCCTTTTCGGTGCATTTTCATTTGATTTCATAGACCAGTTTGAGGACCTGCCAAAAAACACAAACAACCCGTTGAACGACCCGGATTACGAGTTTTACTATCTCGACAACCTCTTTGTCACAAACCACATGGAAGGCAAGACATACATTGTAATCAACGCGGTGATAACCCACGAATCCAGGAGCGCAACGCACCAGAGGCTGCAAAAAACGCTGCAGTATTACAAAAAGGCAATCGAATCCCAGCCGCCAAAAGTTCCGAAATTCAAGCCGGTAAAGCAGATTATTGAAACAGACACGTCAGAGGAAGAATTCAAGAGGATTGTCCTTAAGATGAAGGAGCACATTATCAACGGCGATGTTGTGCAGGTTGTTCCATCAAGAACCATAATCACAAATTACAACGCAGAGCCCCTGGATATTTACAAAAACTTAAGGCGGTTAAACCCATCGCCCTACATGTTTTACATAAACGGTGGCGAAGGCGTTCTCTTGGGAGCATCACCGGAAATGTCCATCAAGGTATCGGGCAATTTAGTTCAGATACGGCCTATTGCGGGTACAAAACCAAGAGGCCTTAACAAGGACAAGATTGACGAAGACCTTGATTCGAGGTACGAAATTGAGCTGAAAACAGACCAGAAGGAGCTTGCGGAGCACACCATGCTTGTTGATTTGGCAAGAAACGACGTGGCAAGGGTTTCCAAGCCCGGCACAAGGTACGTTGACAAACCATTCTTTGTGGAAAAGTATTCCCACGTCCAGCATTTGGTCTCAAATGTAAGGGGGGAAATGAAAGAAAACCTTGACGCGCTGCACGCATACCTCGCTTCCATGAACATGGGCACTTTGACAGGCTGCCCTAAAGTGATGGCAACAAAGCTGATAAGGCTTGCGGAAAAAAACAAGCGCGGATTTTACGGCGGCGCAGTTGGCTACTTAACCCCCCAGGGAGAGTTTGATTCTGCAATCATAATACGCTCCATGCGCCTGAAAAACAAAAAGGCATACATAAGGGCCGGCGCAGGAATAGTGTTTGACAGCATTCCGGAAAGCGAGTTCCAGGAAACCGAAAGGAAGGCTCAAGCGTGCATGAAGGCAATAGAGCTTTCAGGAGGCTTCAAGTGAAAATTTTGGGTGATTTCCAATGAACATACTCCTCATCGACAACTTTGATTCGTTCACCTATAATTTAGTGGATGAATTCGAAAAGCGCGGATGCGAAGTCCTTGTTTACAGGAACAACACTGATATGAAGACTATGGAGCAGGTCATAAAGCAGTTCAAGCCAAGATTAATAGTGCTTTCGCCAGGTCCATCGAATCCAGCAAATGCAGGAATATGCATCCCATTGATAAAAGCATACTATCAGCAAATCCCAATCATGGGGATATGCCTCGGCCATCAGTGCATAATAGAAGCAATGGGCGGCAAGGTTGCAAGGGCGCACGAGATAGTCCACGGGAAACCTTCTGTTATACACCACGACGGAAAAACAATCTTTGCGGGCATACCCAATAATTTCAAGGCCGGGCGCTATCATAGCCTTGCAGGAGTCGAAGTTCCCTATTGTCTTGAGATTTCAGCCCGTTCAGAATCAAATGTCGTAATGGCGGTGCGCCACAAGGAATTCCCGCTGGAAGGCGTGCAGTTCCATCCTGAGTCAGTTCTCACGCCTTTAGGGGGGAAAATCATAGAGAACATGATGAGAAAAAGATGATTCAGGAATCCATACAGAAGCTTGTCGAGGGAAAAAATCTTTCTTACAGGGAAGCCGAAGACTCAATGAATGAGATAATGTCCGGCCTCGCAACTCCCGCATTGATATCTGCATTTCTTGTCGCTCTGCGAATAAAAGGAGAGACTGTCGACGAAATAACCGCATGCGCTTCCGTCATGAGAAAAAAGGCCTCAAGGATACACCCGAAGGCAAAGGTTCTTGTGGACACCTGCGGAACCGGCGGCGACAAGGCAGACACATTCAACATCTCAACAACATCGGCTTTCGTGGTCGCTGGCGCCGGCATCCACGTTGCAAAGCACGGCAACCGCTCAGTCTCCTCAAAATGCGGCTCTGCAGACGTGCTTGCCGAACTGGGCGTCAACATAAACCTGTTGCCCAAAGATGTTGAAAAATGCATCGATGAAGTCGGAGTTGGCTTTATGTTTGCGCCGTTGTTCCACGAGGCAATGAAAAATGCAATGCCGGTAAGAAAGGAGCTGGGCATAAGAACTGTTTTCAACATTCTTGGCCCCCTGACAAACCCTGCAAATGCAACCGCCCAGGTCGTTGGAGTCTTTGACGAGAAGCTTACTGCCCCATTGGCGGAAGTCCTCGGCAAGCTTGGGCTTAAGCGCGCATTTGTTGTCCACGGCAACGGCATTGACGAGATTACAATTGAAGCGAAATCAAAAATTGCTGAATACAAAGACGGGCATGTGCTGACCTACGAATTAAATCCCGTTGACTTTGGGTTCAAGCTTGCTTCGCTCACTGAAATAAAGGGGGGCTCTCCAAAGGAAAACGCTGCAATCACATTGTCCATACTCAGGGGAAAAGAAAAAGGCCCGAAGCGCGACGTTGTCATTCTGAATTCGGCAGCTGCAATTATAGCCGGAGGAAAGGCAGACAGCTGGAAGGACGCTGTAAAGAAGGCATCGCAGTCAATAGATTCCGGAAAGGCCCTTGAAGTGCTGACAAAACTCAGGGAATGGAAGCCGTAGCACGATGTTCTTGAATGAAATTGTAAGGATAAAGCAGCGTGAATTGGAGGCATCCAAGAGAAAAGCGCCTTTGGCTAGCCTAACCCCTAAAATAAGAAAGGCAAACCACTCTTTCATGAAGGCAATAATCTCCAAAAAGCCCTCAATAATCGCAGAGATAAAATCAGCCTCTCCGTCCGAGGGAAAAATCAGGCATTTCTTCAGCCCGGTTGCAGTCGCAGAGGAATACGGCAGGGCAGACATTCAGGCTATTTCAGTCCTGACGGAAAAAAAATACTTTGGAGGCGATATAACTCTAATCCAAAAAGTAAAAAATGCATCAAAAAAGCCGGTTCTCAGGAAGGATTTCATAATTGATGAATACCAGGTGTATGAATCCAGGTTCTATGGCGCCGATGCAATACTCCTTATTGCAGAAATTCTTTCGCTGAAAAAAATAAACAGGTTTTTGGACATTGCGGAAAGACTCGGAATGGATGCAATAGTGGAGGCGCATGAGCCGGAAGCGTTAATCAGGGCCCTGAAGTCGAAAGCAAAGATAATGGGGGTAAACAACAGGAATCTCGACACCCTGGAAACTGACAAGCGTACAGTCTCAAGGCTTGCAGAAAAAATTCCAAAAGGCAGAATTTTGGTGGCGGAATCCGGCATTGAGTCCCCGATAGACATTGCACTGCTGCCAAAGAATGTGCGGGCAGTATTGATTGGAACATCAATAATGCGCTCGGACAGCATCAGAACGAAACTGAAAGAGTTAACTTCAAAGTCCGTAAAGGTAAAAATTTGCGGCAACTCGGGCATTAGGGACGCAGGTGCGGCCCTGAAATCTGGTGCAGACCTTCTGGGGTTCATAATAAATGTCAGCGATGCCCCGGATAATCTCTCAATAAGGGAAGCCGGAAGAATAACCTCGAAAATAAATGCGAAAGGAAAAATCGTTGCAGTAACGCGCACAAAAAACCTTGGCGAAATAAGAGGCATATGCTCTAAACTCTCGCCGGATGTTGTCCAGCTCCACGGGGAAATTAGCATTCCCGGCCTGAAAAATCTCCGTAAGGAATTTCCGAACATAATTCTCATGAAGTCAATCTCGGTAACCGGAAAGGGCGCAATTAAAAAGGCCCTGGGGTACGAGCCTTACTGCGATATTATCCTGCTTGATTCAAAGCACGGCGGCTCGGGAAAAACGCACGACTGGTCTGTCAGCCGTGAAATCGTGAAGAAATGCAAATGCCCCGTCTTTCTGGCCGGCGGCTTAAACCCGGATAATGTAGCAAAAGCTATAAAAATGGTAAAGCCATTCGGAGTTGATGTAAATTCAGGCGTTCGGCTGAAGCCAAGAATCAAGGACCACGGCAAAATAAAAAAGTTTATCGCAAGCGCAAAATGAAATCGAAAGGGAAGTTTGGAAAGTATGGCGGGATGTTTGTTCCCGAAACACTGATGCCCGCTTTGGAAGAGCTGGAGGCAGCTTTCAATAAATACAGGAACGATAAAAAATTCAACAGGGAGCTGAATGAACTGCTGAAGGATTATGCCGGCCGTCCAACACCGCTTTATTTCGCAAAAAAATTCTCGGCAGTGTGCGGCTGCAGGGTTTATCTCAAAAGGGAGGATTTGCTCCACGGGGGGGCGCACAAAACCAACAACGGCCTTGGGCAGGGTTTGTTGGCAAAGTACATGGGCAAAAAAAGATTAATAGCTGAAACAGGCGCCGGTCAGCACGGATTTGCAACAGCATTGGTTGGCGCTTATTTTGGGATTCCAACTGAAATTTACATGGGCGTCGAGGACATAAGAAGACAGCACATGAATGTCCTTAGAATGCTTGTATGCGGGGCAAAGATAAATCCCGTATCGACGGGAACAGGAACCTTGAAGGAGGCAATAAATGATGCTCTGCGGGACTGGATTACAAACATAGAAACAACCTATTATGTGTTCGGGACTGTTGCAGGCCCTCATCCATACCCGACTATAGTAAAGCATTTCCAGAAAATAATCGGAAAGGAAGCAAGAAGGCAAATCCTAAGGGCTGAAGGAAGGCTTCCGGATGCGGTTGTTGCATGTGTGGGCGGAGGCTCAAATGCGATGGGAATCTTTGATGCTTTCAGGAATGATGCATCAGTTAGGTTAATCGGTGTTGAGCCGGGCGGAAAAGGGATAAACACACCATATCACGGTGCTTCACTGACAAAAGGTCGCGAGGGCGTGTTTCAGGGTTCATTGTCTTACGTACTACAGAACAAGGAAGGCCAGATTCAGGATACCTATTCAATATCCGCAGGCCTTGATTACCCCGGTATAGGTCCGGAGCATCCCCATTTGCGTGACATCAGGCGCGCGGAGTACACCACCATAACCGACAAAGAAGCACTGGCGGCATTCAGGCTGCTTTCGGAAGTTGAGGGAATTATCCCTGCACTGGAGTCTGCCCATGCAATTGCCTACGCTATAAAGCTTGGAAAGAAGATGAAGAAGAGCGACATAATGGTAATAAATCTTTCCGGCAGGGGCGACAAGGACATGGACCATGCGTGCAATGCACTGGGGATTAAGGGTTGAAATGGACCGCTACAAAAAAGCATTTTCAAAGAAAAAGGCGTTTATCCCGTTTACGGTAGTCGGAGACCCGGACTTAAAAACATCGGAACAGATAATCAGGACTATGATAGATTCCGGGGCTGATGCATTGGAGTTGGGTATCGCCTTCACTGACCCTATTGCAGATGGTACAACAATCCAAAAGGCAGATGACAGGGTGCTGAAAAGGCGCACCAATCTCGATGAAATCTTTGGAGTCATTAAGCGAATAAGAAAATACAGCAATGAAATTCCAATAGGGCTTCTGATATACTACAATCTAATTTATCAGCGCGGAATTGAGAAATTTTACCGTGATGCGAAAAATGCAGGAGTTGACGGCATTCTTGTTGCAGACCTACCGATTGAGGAGGCAGGAGACGCTGTAAAGGCTGCAAGGAAGGCAAAAATATCCCCCATCTTTATAGTTTCCCCCACCACAACTGCAAACAGGCTGAAAAAAATCCTCAGGCACGCCAGGGGATTCATCTACGTTGTTTCATTGCTGGGCGTTACTGGCGCAAGGCACAGAATAAACCCCGCTGTATACAGGCTGCTTAAATTTGTAAAGCCAAAAACAAAACTCCCATTGGCAGTTGGATTCGGAATCTCAAAGCCGGAGCACGTCAAGGCAATCCTCTCAGGGGGCGCTAGCGGAGTAATAGTCGGGAGTGCAATTGTGAAAATAATCGAAAAGAATCTTGGCAGCAAGAAAAGAATTCTCAGCAGGATTTCTTCTTACGTAAGGAAGATGAAGTCAGCTACTTAGGATATCTCTTATCCTATGCGATTTCTCCCATTTCCTCAGCTTTTCGGCGTCTTCTGGCAGAGTATTTGCAATTATAACCAGCGGCGTTTTTGCTGCCTTTGAATTCGTAGCGTCAAACTCCCTAAACTGGCAAAGGAGGTAATAAGGGACATGGCTTTTCTGCATTATCGCTGAGATATCCCTATCGCTTTGGGCAAGGTTTACCATATTGTCCGATGAATAAACCCCAAGAATGGAGAAGATATCATGAAATACCTCATACCGGCGATTTGATCCGTTTCCCCTCTGCGATATTGTAAAAATCCTTCCGATGGAGATAGAATATTCTGAGTCACAATGCTCGATAGGACCCGTTTTCATGCCCACCCCCACATTAATCCCTGAAGGGCAAAAGGGGATGTTTGTGGTGCTTAAAGCCCCGAAAAAATCCCCGTAAAATCTGTTGAAATGTCTTCCAAGTTCATGCCCCACAAGGCAATCCGCCAATGTTTTTGCGTAATACTCTTCCATTTGGTTAGGAAATTGTATTTGCTTTATAAAAAATGTTGTAGTGGAGTATCTATACCAATCTTTAAATAGATACAATTACAAACCCCCGCCATGAAAACAAAGGTATCTGTCTCAATTCTTACCCTGTTCAGGGACGGAGTGGAGAAAGTCGAAGCCGGGGTAAAGTCTATAGAGGACTGCGCAGATTACATCCATTTTGATATAATGGACGGAAAATTTGTGCCTCCAACCACCATAGGTCCAAAGGAAACCAGGATGGTTAAGACAAGGCTTCCAAAAGACGTCCACCTCATGGTCGAGGAGCCCATGCAATTAATTGATGATTACATTGGCGCAGGGGCAAAAAGCATAACCGTTCATGTTGAGGCCTGCACTGACGTGAGGAAAACCCTTGCCTACATCAGGAAAAAAGGCGCATCTCCTGCAATCTCCCTAAAGCCAAAAACACCATTGTCGGCAATTCTGCCATACCTCGACATGGTTGGCATGGTTTTGGTAATGTCTGTTGAGCCGGGCTGGCCGAGGCAGAAATTCATGCCGGAAGTCCTGGAAAAAGTTGCGGAATTGAGGAAGCTTAAGCCAAAACTGGACATAGAAATTGACGGCGGCATTAACGATGAAACCGCAAGGCTTGCAGTAAAGTCCGGAGCCAATGTTATCGTATCCGGTTCATTCATATTTGATTCAGGAAACCCTAAAAAGGCAGTTTCACTGCTCAAGGAATGTAAATAAATAAAAAGCCTGTTTGGAAAACCGCATTATGGCGCATATAGACCCCTGGTCTTCTGTTGAAATCGAGGATTACGAGCACATCTTCTCGGAGTTTGGAATGGAAAAGATTCCGGATGCGTGGCGCAAGAAGCTCGGCCACCATTTATTCAGGCGTGGAATTGTTGTCGCGCACCGTGATTTTGGTAAGATTCTTCAGCGCATGGAGGCAAAGAAGCCATTCATCAACATGACCGGAATTGCAACTTCCGGAAGGCTTCATCTGGGCCACAAGGTGGACATAGACCTTTTCCTGTTTTTCAAGTCAAAGGGAGCCAAAAATTATTTTGCAGTCTCCGACATAGACGCTTACGTATCAAGACCCAGGATAGAAACCATGGCAGACGCAAAGAAAATTGCGGCTGGCAACCTGGCGCATCTGCTTGCATTTGGCCTGGAAAAGGAGGATATTTATCTGCAGTCAAACAAGGAGCCAAGGTACTATGAATTTGCATTTGAAATCTCAAAAAAAATAACTGAAAGCACTTACAGGGCAATTTACGGGCATACTGATTTGGGAAAAATTTCTGCAGTGTTGCTTCAGATTGCAGACATATTGCATCCGCAGCTCAAGGAGTATGGGGGAAAGATGCCTTCTGTCACCGGAATCGGGCTGGAGCAGGACCCGCATGCGAAGATTACGAGGGATGTTGCAAAAAGGCTTCCTTACAGCATTGAAACGCCGTCGTTCATTTACTTCAGGCACCAGTCAGGGCTTCAGCAGGGCAAGAAAATGTCATCTTCGGAGCCCGATACTGCTATTTTCCTTGACGATTCCGCAGATGACATAAAAAGAAAGGTCAACAGGGCATTTTCAGGCGGCAGGGATACTCTTGAGGAGCACAGAAAGCTCGGCGGAAATCCAGATGTAGACAAAACCTTTGAGATATTGAAGTTCCACCATCCTGATGACGCGCTTGTAAAATCAGTTTACAATGACTACAAATCAGGAAGGATGCTTACAGGAGAATTGAAGGCAATCTGCAGGGATTTCCTGACTGAAACTCTTTCAAAGCACCAGGAAAGTGTAGAAAAGAAGAGGAAGGTTGCGGAGCAGATTGTGTTGGGTTAGGAAACAAAAGTTTTTTAAAGTCCAGTAAGGAAAATCACTTAATGGCGTCGAAGTATCTTCTTTGGGCAAGAACCTTGATGATTTTTGTTGTCGCATTCTCATTTATCGCGGCTGTCATTACAATAGCGGATTACTCGGCTCTCCAGGAAAAATATGCTTGGCTTTCAAGCATTTATGCTATATTCATAAACGTCGGAATGTTCATGCTGTTTGCATTTTATGCCGCTTTTCTTCTAGTAATTATCCACCTTATTAAAAAAGAGAAAAAATAAGGAGGGTTCAGTTGAGACTATAGGCGCTTTTTCAGGTCTTTTGTCCTTAGCCACCGAAATCAGCAATCTTTAAATACTTCTATGCCTGAAAATCCGATATGGAACTGAAGAATATCGTGCCGTTGTCGGGTACGTTTATGCTCGCAGGGCTTCTTGGGGCGGTGATTTCCATAATACTTACCAATTCCGGCAGACTTCCGTTGCCGTGGGGCATGGCATTCACGGTTACATTCGTGGTTATGGTAATAGCATCAATGATTTCCATGACATATGCTCCTACGGGCTTTATTAAGAAATAGTCACTTGGAAAATTTATCCTTCGCCCTGTTTTCTTTCCAGTAAACTGAATGCGAAGCCCTCTTTTCAAAAAGCGCAATTCCGACTTCAACCAGGTTTGTCTGGAACCTTTTCAGCTCCATCGCGTCAATGATGTGCTTTGCATCCTCGATGCACTCCTTCATCAGCCTTATGTTTTCCACCCTGCAGAGCTTTTCAACCTCTCTTTCCTCTTCTTCGGTTAGAGCTACATCTTCCCATTTCGGGTACATGCTACCCTTAACTGCCCGCGGAAAACTCTTGCTGAAAGGCATGCAACAGGGTAATGGAACTATGTTTAAATTCTTTTCCTACAACTCGGCTCTGTCCTGAAAGTCCTTTAGCAGCCTAAAGTCGAGCTTCTTTTCTTTCTGCACATAGCTGACAAGAGGGTTGGCTCCTTCGGAGAATGTCAGCAATGGCGAGTAGGATATCAAGCGAGAAGCTGCTAAAGGCGAGCGTAAGCGAGATTCAGGACAGAGCCCTACAGCTCAACTTTATTCCCCATGGCGTCAGGTGCTTCCCCGCCGTGCCATGTCAGCCTTGGCCTTATACGCATAGAATGCATTCTCTCATTGGTGTCGTCGAATATCACCGCAGCCCCCCTTACCTTCGGCAGTATGTTAATCTGCTTGTCAAGACCTTCCCTCATATAGCTCTGCATCAAAGTTCCCAACGCATCAACATCCATCTTTGCGGTTATCCTGTGCGAAATCACAATATCGGCCTGCGTCATGACGTCCGAATGTATCTTGCCCGGCTGCTGTGACGCAAGCACGAGGGAAATTCCGGGCTGCCTTCCCTCTCTCAGTATTGTTATCAGCGCATTGGAAGCTGCAGTCTCCCCCCTGTTCGGAAGAAATTCGTGGGCCTCGTCTATAAGCAGCCACACCAAAGGCTCCTCAACCGAAGATGGAAGTTCCTCCTCGACGTAATGCACATTTTTTTCAATGGATGCAATTTCCTCCGCCTTTCTTGCAACCATCCTCGACACAAAAAGCTTCTGCGAGATAAGCCCAATGGCAAGCGCCCTTAATCCTTCTGCACCGGGCGTCATTGCATAGCAGCTCAAGTCCAGCACAGTTACCTGCCCCCCTTTAACGAGGCTCTGTATAGAGGTTCCCTTGTCGCTGAACAATCCCCACTTCTTTGCAGCTGCAAGCTTGTTTATCACCGCGTTTTTCTCGTGCTTTTCCGAGAATTCATCTTTCTCCGCAAACCCTATTATATCATCTATTCCGAAATCACCGCCCTTGTCAACAAGGAATTCAACTGCCCTGTCTATCAGAACGCCTATTGGGTCATTGATGTTTACTCCCAAAGTCCTGCACCAGTCAACCGCGCTTAGCTCATTCGATTTTATCGAGAATGGAAAATCAGTTGGAATGCCGCGGTCTTTGTAGCTCTTGAAGCTTCCCTCTGGCGTGAAAATTGCAACCTGCAGGCTTTTTCCCTCCATGCCCCATTCCTTCAGAAGGTCAGCCTCGGCAAGGTTTGCATATCTCATCGTCCAGAATATCCCCATAGTGTCAAGGATTATTACTGCAAGGTTCTTGCTCACATCCGGCTCGAGATTCGCCATCCCTTCCGCAATTACGCCCAAAGTATAAGATTTTCCGCTTCCCCGCTTTCCGCAGACAAAAACAACATGGCTCCTTGTAACGTCCATCATTATGTCGTTTGAAAGCGATGATGTCTGGCCCATCTGCACGTACTGCCTTCCGAGAAGTATGGTTCCCCTTTTTCCCAGCCTGTTTGCATCTGCCTGGGTTCTCCCTATTATGATATCATAGGCCATGAAACCACCCCACTAAGAGGTATTTAAATAGCTTTTGACATGTACTTTAGTAGATGGTTTTTGACACCCGGAGGTAATGACCTATAGTAACTGACACAAATTTCTATACAAGATGTCAGTTACTATGTTCAGAAGACACAACAATTTTGTATAAATATTTGTGTCTTCTGTTATAATAGCGAAATATTTATGAACCAGACGTCGTTCTTAGGGCATTGCAGTGATGTAAGGTGAAGCAAATGAGAAAAATTATGCTACTTATGGTCGTATCGTTGTTTCTGCTTGGATGTGCAAACCTTTACAATGCACCCGAGCAGCCAAAGGCAGCCGCCATAGTTAACGGAGTTCCAATAACTGAGGACACTCTTGAAAGGGAATATGCTGCCCTCCCTGATTCATACAAGGGCGTTGTGGCAAAAGACGCAATACTCGACGAGCTGATAATGGAAGAGCTGCTCATCCAGGAAGCAGAAAAGAACGGCTTCTTCGCCTCAAAAGGCGAGGTAGATTCCATAATCATGCAGTTAAGGGAACTGAACAACATGACCCAGGCGCAGTTTGAAAAAGCCCTTATTGACAGGAAAACATCCATCAAGCAGCTTAGAAATTCCCTTGAGCACCAAATCAAGTTGGCAAGATATGTCAATGAAACTTTTGGGAAGCAGATTGCAGTATCTGATTCAGATATCAAACGGTACTATGCGGATAATTCGGAGCAGTTCAGTGCGCAGCCCGGCCAGATAAGGGCATCCCACATACTTGTTGCAACAATTGAGGAAGCAGAAAACCTCATTGGGATGTACAACAAAGGGGAAACCTTTGGGTCTCTTGCTAAAGCATACTCTAAGGACAGGGGAACTGCGGCCAAAGGTGGCAGTTTGGGATTCTTTGACAATGCGACAATGGTTCCGGAATTTTCCGCTGCGGCATTTTCCCTGGAGGAGGACCAGATTTCAGGGCCCGTAAAGACAAGGTTCGGTTATCATATCATACTAAGGCAGCCCGATAAGATATCCCTGCCGGAAGCAAGCCCTATTATCGAAAAATCACTTAGGATGCAGGAAGGCGAGGCTGCACTGAAGATTTTCGCCCAGCAGCTTAAGGCATCTTCTGAAATACTGAAATGGAACGAGACAAACGGAATTCCGGTCAAGAGTCCATTTAGGCAGTATGGAAAGGAGACCTGCCTGAAGGACGGCAAGCCTGTGCTTAGGGTATACACCACAACTTCATGCCAGCAGTGCGACAAGGGGGTTTCTGAATTCAGGGATGCCCTTCCAAAGGACGCATTTTATGTCCAGATACTCCAGCTGAACACTGGCGACGATTTAATGACTGCTGAAAAGGAAACAGGCATACAGCCCCAGGAGCTTGAGCCATTTACCCAGAAGAATCCCCAGTCAGTTGTTCCTTTCTACGATTTTGCGTGCAAGTACTTCAGGATAGGGAACGCGTATGTTTCAGGGGATGAGCAGGCAGAATTTAAGGCTGTCCTTGACAAGATTCTTGCAGAGAGCTAAACCATGGAAAATGACGCCTTGAACTTAGAAAGAGAGATAAAATTCCTCAACGAAAGCCTCGAGGCGGGAATAATCTCCGAGGAGGAATATGAGGCAAAGCTCCAGGAGATTGAGGAGCGCAGGTCCGAGATGTCTGAGGCGAGCGAAGTGCCTGAGCAAAAGCCGGAGGATATTGCCGAGGTAAATGGCGAAGAAGAGGTTGTTGAGGAAATCCCTGAAGAGAAGCCAGAGATTGATTCTGTCACCATAACCGCCGCCGAGGATTTGCCGGAAGAGCCTGAAGAACATGGGGTCTGGAAATGGGTTATAATAGGCGCGCTTGTCATTCTCGCGATATTTTTTCTGTTCAGCTACGGCAAGACCCAAGACGGGCAGCCGTCCAATTTACCTATAAATGATGTTGAAGTGCTGGTTGTAAACGACAAAAATTGCAGTTATTGCAGCACTGACCGCATGAAAGGCGTCATCGTCAAGCTGTTTCCCGGGGCAAAGTTCAATGAGGTGGATATTTCATCCCCGGAGGGAATTTCATTGTCTCCAAGCCTGAAATCACTGCCCGCATACATTTTTGACAGAAATATCACCAAGTCAGCTAACTTTGGGGATTTCAGGCGCGCATTGGATGAGCAGGATGATTCATTCATAATGAAATCCACTGCAACAGGCTCGCCCTACTATTTCAGGCGCTCTGAAACAAAAAACACCCTTGAAGTTTTTGTATATCCGGAAGACACTTCTTTTGGTGCCGTGGAGAAGGTCATTAACGAAGTTAAAAAAATGTTCTCGGGAAATTTAAGGATAAACACCATCCGGGCTCCGCCTGATTCCGGGATTGCGCGGGAGCTCGACATAACATCATCACCTGCTTTTGTGGTCAACAACCGCATGAAATTCTCAGGATTGCAGACTGCATCTGCAATCAGGGACAAGGTATGCCTGCTGAATGAATGTGCAGCTTAGTAGAAAAGCAGGTTAGCAGCCTAAAGTCGAGATTCTTTGCGATTACATAATCATTGACAAAGGGGACGCTCCCTACGGGAAATGTCAATTATCACTAAAGACAGAATAATCTCGAAGCTGCTAACCCGTAGCGTAGCGGAGTTTTCTACTAAGCTTAATGCCCCTAAAAAAACAGTATAACCATAAACGCAGTAAAGAAAACCGTAAGCGCAAATTCCACATGCGACGGCACCGGCAGAGTTCCGTTGAATTTTATTTTTGAGGGGAATAGTATGTACATTACGTCCTTGTCGAATAAGTCAATAATCAGGTGCGCCAGATAGCCTATCGCATAGTAAATTGCCCCGGTCAATGAGAACAGCAGTCCAACGGCCAGGCTTGTGGCAATCATACCCAAAAATGAATGCAGGTAAGGGCTTCTTAGGCGTTCGCCATATTTTTCCTCATGCTTCAGTACATCAATGCATTCCCTTAGGTTGTAGTGCCTGTTCTTAATCAGCAAAACCAGGTGGTCTATATCCACAATAAGCGAACCTGCAATCAGAAACCAGTAGCTTCCCAGGAGTTTTCCCAAAATCAACGGAAGAATGATATGGACAAAAAACATAGAAAAGGGGATTTGCATCCCCCTATTAAAGTTTTACTGCTGCAAATTGCTTGCGGTCAGTATGTTAATCCTTGTCTCGCTGCTTGCCACCCTGCTGTCCATCCCCACAAGGTACTGCACGTTTGTTTTTTCGCACGTTCCCACAAGCTCCCTCTCAATCGTGCCGTCAAGTACAACCGCATACACTCCTTTGCCCAGGCTTGCAATTGTGCTGCCAAGCTCGCTCAGTGGAACCTTGCCCATAACATTCAGCTTTTCGTCCAAAAGCTGCGCGCCCCTTGTACCGATAAGGTTCTCAAGCATAGCCTTGAACGCCTTTGCTTCCTGCGGATTTGCCTGCATCCTTCTCGGTGCTGCAACAGGAACCGGTGGCCTTTGTGCCATCATTGGCGGTCTTGCCGGCATCAATGGCCTTTTCTGCTGCTGGAAGAGCTGCCTTCTAGGGCTGTCATCAATCCTGTCAATGTCCTTTCCAATCTCAAGCTTGGCCTGCTCTGCAGAAATCCTGCTTCTGATGGCCTTGTGAATCTCCTTTTTGGTTATCTCTTCAACCTCTTTTCCTGCAGGGGCCCTTGTTACATAATCCAGGTCAGCCACATTGAACAGCTCCTTTAGGATTAGGTTTCCGCCCCTGTCGCCATCAACAAATGCAGTTACCACTTTTCTCTTGGTTAGGTCAATTATATCTTGGGGTACTGAAGTGCCGTTTACCGCAATTGCATTCTTGAATCCATGCTTCAGCAGGTTAAGCACGTCTGCCCTGCCCTCCACAACAATAACCTCAACGCTTTCATCTATTGCAGGCCCTGCCGGAAGCCTTTCGTTCCCGTACTCTGTAATCTCCATAACTCTTACAGAATATGCAACTTCGTCCGCAAGCTCCTGCGAATCTGGCATGGTGTCTTCCATCATGGTCTTCAGAAGCTCCTTTGCACGCTCAATCACAAACGCCCTCTTGCTTATTCTTACATCCTCTATTTTCTGCACCGCTATCTTTGCGTTGCATGGGCCTATTCTTTGGATGATTTCAAGCGCCGCACCAACAATGGAAGTCTCTGCCTTGTCCAGTGATGACGGCACGATAATGGTGCCTTTGGTCTTTCCGGTTTTAGTGTCAACATTTACCTCTATCCTTCCAATCCTTCCGCTTCTCTGCAATTCCCTAAGCTCAAGCTCAGCTCCAAGAAGCCCTTCGGTCTGCCCGAAAATTGCCCCTATAACATCTGGCCTGTCAACAACTCCCTCAATGTCGATTGATGAGTGTATGATGTACTTGGAAGATACTGGACTTATCTTTCCCATTTTGTTCAACCCCCGTTTGTTTTTTAGAAGGAGTACTCTCTACCACGTCATCCAATGAATGGGTGAACACATGATCATGATGTACTCCTCTGCTCTAAGAACAAGTTACCATCAATTATGTATCTTTGAACGCAAAAACCGGATGACACATGATAGCTAACCTGCCCCAATTTCCTCTTTCTCGATGATAATGATGCCCGCATCACTAACCCTCAAGTTCATGGCTTGCATTTAGCGTAAGCTCCGTTGAGTACTCTCGTGACGGGCAGCTGGCTTTCGCCAACTATAACCCTATAATCTCCATTGATTTAAAAATCTTTGGGTTTGTTTATTTTCTATATAGAGAATATATACTCTTGCATACAGATGTATTAATACTCCAATGCTTCTCGCTTAAATAATGGGAATTTCGCAAGGGCCAAGTTTGGTAGACAGAATGGTTGGTGAGATGGAGCGCTTGTTTACTCATGTAGACCAAGTAGTTCAGGTTGAGTATTGCCGGAATGGGCAAGATTACGCCAAAACAGGAATATTTAGTTTTGTGTCGTCACCTTACGTTGTATTTCATATTAATTTCCCCGAGTCAAAGGAAGGAGAAGGTATACTCTTTGTTGGAGAAGGTGTGGCGGTTAGAAAAATTTCAGATGCAAATGGGAATGTTTTATACGAGAATCCCTTAATACCTTCAGGTTACAATGAAACAGATGCCGACAAAGTGAGGCAACTACTTGCTATGTCTTTTGGGCAGCATGGCCTTGACGCATTAACTGCCTATGAGAAAGAAGTTAGGGAGATGCGCAAATCAGCAGACGAATACTGGAAGGGTCTAAAAGAAATCGAACGCGGGCTTCAGGGAAGGGTTCCTAAACCCCCTAAGATGCCAAAGTAGACATTTCACACTACCGAAACCTCAATCTTATTCTTCCCTGCAGGCTCAATAATGACCTCCTGGCCCTTTTTTAGGTGCAGGAATTCTGCAATTTGCTTTGGAATTTTCACGTCGAGGGAAGAACCGGAAGTTCCAATCTTTGTCTTTCTCGACAATCCCCAAATCCCCAGCTCCTTTGCCTTTTTTTCTATCTGTTCACTCACCTGTCCTTCAAAAATCGTCTCATTGCATTTTGGGCATACAATTGCATCATAATCCCCAAAATGAATTCCAAACTGGTTGTATTCGACTTTCTTTTTGACCATTTCCGATTCACCGCATGATACGCATTTCATTCCTATCACCTGTTTACAAACACGGTTTTTATTATGTATTTTGTGTCTATTCTCCTGTATGCAACTGAAAAATATCTGTAAACGCTTAACAACCCCTCCGTCTGCTCGAACTTCGAGCCCCTTTCCAACGCCTCTATTATTTGTGTTACCGAGATTCCCTCAATGTTCATTTTATCCTGTGCATGCTTTGTGATTAGTAAATCCTCTTTTGTAAGCATTTATGCGCACCTATACGTATAGATAAGAACAAGTTATATTTATATATTTCCAAATTGAGATTATAACACTTAAGCCAGAAATAAGACCAAATAAGCCTTCTAGAAGCATGAAACCCCGCAAATAGCTCCGTGAGGAACTATTCACGGGGAAAAGAGGTGTTTATATAATCGTGAACCTTTAATGACCTTTAAAGCTCCAGAAGAGCTTTCCACCCCCACCCTTTTTCGTTACCATTCTATAGTCCTAACTTATATATAAACTTTTCGATGTGTACTCATTTTAGAGTGGTTAATGTCCAAGAAGGCCGTTCTGTACAAGGTAGTTTCCAACGGATTCTGCTATCAATTCATGCCCCAAGGGGCTTAAATGGGGGTCGCCTTCAAAGCAAAGCTCGTTAGGATTAAGACCTCTTTTTTCAGCCCTTTGATTTACATCATCCCTCGGCGAATACACCTTTACAGGTGGGTTATGGGAGGAGAAATATTCCATGAAATCCTTGCTTAACATATGGCTCATGTTCCCTATCCCGGAAACATCCAGTACCATAAAGCCTATGCCCTTTTCATTGGCGAGTTCTGCCATGCCTTCCATTGCCTTGTAGGTTGTTGCGTAATCCCTGCAAATTGGCGCATGGGGATAAAAATAAGGCATGCCCCTTAGCATTTTCCAAAACTTTTTCCTTTTTGATTCAGAGTCAATAGATTTGGTGATGCTATTTACGGCAGGGAGTATTTGTTCGTAGCGCAAAATGCCTGCCCGGTATTTCAACTCAGAATAAAATGAGGAATTATTCTCCAGAAAAAATGCCAGCTCGCCTAAAATGCCCAAATCCGTTTTGTTGTCCAAAAAAGTATCCTTTTCTAGGCAGCGCATTTGATATTTTTGGGAATCTTTCATAAAATCCCCGTCTTTTCCTACGAAATTCTCCGCATGCCTCATGAAATTCAGGTCTGTATCTGAAAGGTCGTTTACGTAAAAGGCGTAAATTATCATATCCGGCTCCAGAAGGGGGATTGCAGTGTGCTTCATTGTTGCGTACGACGGCAAAGTACTGTAGCCCACAACGCCCAAATTTACGACGTCAATTTTTTTATCTGAATGCTCGCTGAGGATTTTCTCCAGAACATTGGGGTATGCCTCATCTGCTTTGACGCCGGGCCCTGCAGTCATGCTGTCCCCTATGATTGTTATACGCGTTGTATTTTTGGGCTTGGGAACCTCAAACTCATCGTCGTGGTATCTCCAGCTGTTTAATTCAGAAAGCCCCTTTGTAGAAAAAACGTAGCTTAATCCGGGAATGTAGCTTCTTGCAACATGGGAACCCTCGCTTAGAACCTGGTGCCGCAAAGTTTCCCACGGCCTTTCTTTTTTTGCAAGATGCCTGAAGTAAATCTCTCCCCCAACTCCAAGCGCGCCTAAGAAAAGGGATGAAATTATGGAACTTAATAGTATTTTCCTTCCTGTTTTTTTGATTTTGTTATAGGCATTATAGGGACTTTTCATTATTAATCTTATTTTTCAGCCAGTAATCGGCGGCATTGGCGGCAAGTATCTTCCCTTAAACCTGAACTTTACCACATTCGCCCTGTCGCCCTTTTTATCCCTGTCCAGCCTGAGCTCCCAGGTGCCAGATATGTTCGGGTCAAGCTCTACGCGGGAATCAAGGCTGTATTCAATATTTCTCCCTTCTGGCTTCAACGATGCCTCTCCGCGATATTCTTCTGGTGTGGTAAATTCAAGGGAGGCTTTTCCATCCTTAATCCTCAGCAACACACTTTGCTTTTCCATAAGTTTGCCGTCAAGCCCCATATATTTGCTGGCAGCAAGAGGCATATCTATTTTTTTATTCCTCTTGCCAATAAAGTATCTGTCATTACCGGAGAGCGGGATGGTCTTTTTTCCATATTCTAATTTAACAACCAACTCATTTGGGTTTTGACAGATAGGATAAAACATACCCCTCAAATTGCTTAAGGTGCTATAAAGAAATTGCTTTATTCCTTTTCCTGCGGCATCGCCCGGTTTGTTGTACCTAACTGAAATTTTTTCTTTAGGTTCCTTCGCTAAGTTAGATATTCCGAGTTCACCATCTCCCTCAAAAACAAGTGTTGCATACCTGCCGTTATTTTTGGAGGGAACAACTAGGTCTTTGATGTCGTACACCGGGATATAACTCTTGCTCCCTTCCTCCTTCACCTCACCGCTCGGTTCGGCCAGCCTTACACTGTTGGACGGCATTACGATTACATTTGCGCCCTTGTCAATTTTAAGAAATAATCCTGAGTCAGTTGCAGTTAGAGTAACAAGCTTATCTTCAATACCGATTCTCTGAGAATCGCCTGTTTTCAGGGTGATAGGTTGAACGCCCTCTCGGCTTATTATATAACTGCCCCTGTTGACATCCAATTCCTGCCGCACAAAAGCTCCAAGGTCGGAGGTATTTAAGTAAGCCATGCGCAAAGGTAACAAAGGACCTTTTTTAAAACTTTGCAAATTGTAACTATCAGATAGTAATCACAAACCCCAAACATGACCATGTCAACCCTTTTATACTCCCTGCAGATGATTCACCCATGCCAAAAAAATTCAGGGAGGAGTTCAAGACATACCACAACGTGTTTGACCGCTTCACGGACAGGAACATCTTCAAGCTAATCTCGGAAGGGCATTTTGACGGAATTCAGGGCCAGCTTACTTTAGGCAAGGAAGCCAACATATTCATTGCAAAAAAGGGGGATGAAAAGGTTATCGTGAAAATCTACCGCCTGCAGACATGCGACTTCAACAGGATGTATGATTATATAAAATACGACCCTAGGTATCATTACCTGAAAAAAAGGCGCCGCGAGATAATCTTTGCGTGGGCCCAGCGCGAGTTCAGGAATCTCCTTAAGGCAAGGGAAATCGGCGTAAATGTACCAAAACCAATCGCAATAAAGTTCAACATACTTGTCATGGAGCTTATCGGAGACCCTGCGCCAAAGCTCAAGGACATGCCCCCAAAAAACCCGGAAAAGTTCTTCGATGAAATAATCTCAATGATGAAAAAGATGTACAAAAACAATCTTGTGCATGCGGATTTGTCCCACTTCAACATTCTTAACGATAATGATGTGCCATACATTATTGACTGGTCGCAGTGCACTCCGGCAGAGAATCCAAATGCGGAGGAATACCTTAAGCGCGATGTCAGGAATGTGTGCAGCTATTTCAGAAAGATAGGGGTAGAGGCATCTGAAGAAATGGTGATGAAAAGGATAAAAACCAAATAATATTTTTCCAAAAAACAAAATATTATAAAACGCCGCCTAATTCTTGGCTTTATGGCAGAATTTCTTTACGAGATGAGGATACCAAGAGACAGGATTGCTGTGCTTATAGGCAAAAAGGGCGAAGTTAAGCGTGAGATTGAAGATTCAACCAGGACCCGTCTCGAAGTGGATTCCAACGAAGGCGACGTTTTCATAAAGGGCGAGGATGCCCTCGGGCTTTTCATATCCCGCGAAGTCGTCAGGGCAGTAGGCCGCGGCTTTAACCCTGAAATAGCATTGCTTCTCCTGAAGCCGGACTACGCCTATGAGGCAATTTCCCTGAATGACTTTGTCAAGGGCAAGAACTCTCTTTTGAGGATAAAGGGCCGTATTATTGGCAAGGAAGGCAAGGCAAGAACCATAATTGAGGAATTGACAGAATGCCATATTACAGTCTACGGAAAAACAATCGGCATCATTGGCCTTTCCGAGAACACATTAATCGCAAGGCGCGCAATAGAGTCTCTAATCAACGGTTCGATGCATGCAAACGTTTATAAATGGCTTGAAAAGAAGAGGAGAGACTTTAAGGCAGCGGAGTTTTCAAAATTATGACTGAGCCAATTGCAGTTGAGCTGGCAAAAAAGCAAAAAGAGATTGGTGTTGCGGAATTCTTCTCAAGGAACAGGCACCTTCTCGGTTTTGACAACAAGAAAAAGGCCCTGATGACCACCATCAAGGAAGCTGTAGATAATTCTCTGGACGCCTGCGAGGAGGCAATGATACTTCCGGAAGTCAGCGTTGAAGTCATAGACATGGGAAATGACCGCTTCCGTGTTATCATAGAAGACAACGGCCCCGGAATTGTGAAAAAGCAGATTCCGCACATCTTTGCAAGATTGTTATACGGCTCAAAATTCTTTAAACTCAGCCAATCAAGAGGACAGCAGGGCATAGGAATTTCTGCATCCGTTTTATACTCCCAGCTTACAACCGGAAAGCCGGCAAAAATAATCTCCAGAATCAGCCCAAAGCATCCTGCAAATTACTATGAACTGAAGATAGATATCCAGAACAACCGGCCTGACATCATCAAGGAAGAGGTTGTTGAATGGAACAAGGACCAGGGCACAAAGATTGAGCTTGAGCTGGAGGGCTCCTACTCTTTGGGCCCGCAATCAATAGACCAGTATCTTAAGCAGACCGCAATTGTAAATCCCCATGTTACGCTTATATACACCAACCCCAAAGCGGAGCAGATTATTTTTCCAAGGGCAACCGAAGTCCTTCCGAAGAAAGCCGAGGAAATAAAGCCGCATCCTTATGGCGTCGAGCTCGGCGTTCTCATGGACATGCTCAAGTTCACGGAAGCAAGGACGCTTCAGAGCTTTTTGATGAACGAGTTTTCAAGGGTGGGCAATAACACGGCAAAGGAAATCTGCCAGAACTCGGCAATTCCGCCCGAAACAAAGCCAAAGGAAATAACAAGGGAGATGGCCGAAAGATTCATACAGGGCATTGCAAAAACTAAAATCATTGCCCCTCCAACTGACTGCATTTCTCCAATCGGCTCCGAGCTGCTTGAAAAAGGCCTCAAGAAAGAAGTGAATGCGGAATTCTATGCAACAGTGACAAGGCCTCCGTCAGTTTACCGCGGGAATCCTTTCATAATCGAGGCAGGAATAGCATACGGCGGCCAGCAGGAGGCAGATGCGCCCATTAGGCTCCTTCGCTTTGCAAACCGTGTTCCATTGTTGTATCAGCAGGGTGCATGCGCAATCACGCGCGCCGGCACTCAAACAGACTGGAGAAATTACAGCTTAAGCCAAAGCCAGAGTTCACTTCCCGTTGGCCCATGCTCCATTGTCGTGCATATCTGCTCCGTATGGGTTCCATTTACTTCGGAAAGCAAGGAGGCAATTGCCCATTATCCTGAAATCCTGAAGGAGGTCAAGCTTGCATTGCAGGAAGTTGGAAGGCAGCTTGGAATTTACATACGAAAAAAGAAAAAGGTCCAGTACGAATCCAAAAAGCGCGGCTACATAGAGACTTACATCCCATACATAGGCGAGGCTCTCCAGGAGCTTCTCAAGGTAAAAGACTCCGAAAGGAAGAATGTCGAGAGCCTTCTTGCTGAAATTCTGGAAAAGACGCGCGGCCAGATCGAGTCAGTTGAGATGGAGAACATAGAATACGACGAGGAGTTTGCAAAAATAGGGAAGGGGGAAAATGACGAAGAAAGCGAATGATGTGCTCGGTGAAATAAAGAACATAGCGGGCAATGTCTACAACTCAATCCTGAAGAAAAAGCAGCCTGAGCTTAGGATGCCACTTCGTGCCCTGAACAACGTCAAGTACGATGAAAAGGAAGGATACTTCGAGCTTCTCGGCAAGACCAAGGAGCGCACCCTTACAGCTGGAACAGTCAAGACATTTGCGCAAACTCTCAAGATGATGTCCCTCTCAAAAAATCTTGTTGAAACTGATGACATTGCCTCAAAAAGGGAGGCTTACTACATCTCAAAAAACTGGGGCCCTGCAAGATTCTCCGAACAGCCGGATTCAGACGCAGTTATGGACGACATAGAGGCAATGATGATGGTCAACCGAGAGCAGATTGGTTTCATTCCCGAGGAAAAAGGCGGTGAAATAGCGGGAAAGCTTATTGTAATAGACAAAGACCGCGATACAGAAAAGGAGCTTAGGATAGACTGCACCAAATTCGGCTCCGGGGCGTATTCAATCCCGATTTCAGTTGAACATCTGAAGTTTGAAACAGATGCAAAATTCATTCTTGCAATTGAGACTGCAGGTATGTTCCAGAGGCTTGTGAAGCACAATTACTGGAAGAAGGCAAACTGCATATTGATATCCATGGGCGGAGTTCCCACAAGGGCGTGCAGGAGATTCATAAGAAGGCTTGCTGACACGAAAAAGATTCCAGTTTATGTTTTTACTGATGGCGATCCTTACGGCTTCGGGTCCATTTATAGGACACTAAAAGCCGGTTCGGGAAATGCAGCGCACATTAACGAGTATTTCTGCGTGCCCCAGGCTCAGTTTATAGGCATTACTCCCCAGGATATTGTTGATTACCAGCTTCCAACCCACCCGTTAAAAGAGGTTGACATTAAAAAAATAAAGGACTTAATCAAAAACGACCCTTTCATCAGGCATTACAAGCCGTGGCAGAAAGCCTTGGAGCAGATGGCAAAGATGAAGGTAAGGGCGGAGCAGCAGGCATTGGCGAAGCACGGGCTTAATTTTGTCATATCGGATTATCTTCCCAAAAAGCTTGCTGACCAGAAGAGCTGGCTACCATAAAATTTTTATACCCCCTGCATAACACACTATAACCATGACAAAAAATCAGGCGCCTGAATGCTGCAGCGGCTGCCTTAACTGGGAGCGCTTCGATGGGGAATGCTGGGTATACTGGGAAGGCAAGAAAAACTGCACGCAGCACTCTTCATCTCAGCAGGGCTTCACTAACATTTAAATACACTTTTGCAACTTTCTTCTATGTGGGCCTGTAGCCTAGCCTGGATAGGGCGTCTGCCTTCTAACATCAGGGAGCTAACCCTGATATCAGACAGCAGAAGATCGGGAGTTCAAATCTTCCCAGGCCCATTATTTTCCTAAGTCCGTGAGACTTTATGTCTCACTTGAGTACGGGTGTGCGTAGGGTGTAACCCTTGCGTGTAATCTTCCCAGGCCCATTATTCCCAAACCTTTTTATACAGTTATCCTGGGATTAAAGCCGGGATAAAAATGAATGTGCTCTACATCATACTGCTCGCCCTGTCTCTTTCCTGGGTCCTTTCCGAATTGTTCTCCAAGCTGAAACTGCCGCGGGTTCTCGCACCAATCATAGTCGGCATTGCAATCAAGATAAGCCCGTTGAGAGAAATAGTTTTGGGAAATTCCCTGGTGATGTCCTCTTTCTCCGACATCGGCCTGGTGTTTCTCATGTTCTACGTAGGCTTTGAGCTCAATCTAAGGGACATGCTCAAAAGCGGAAAGATTTCGGTGATGATAACTATCCTTAACGTCCTCTCTTCATTCACCCTGGGGTTTGCTGTTGGAAAGCTCTTCGGCTTCTCGAACCTTGTTTCAGGCATACTTGGAGCCTCAATATCAGTTACTGCAGAGGCAATGGCAGTTAACATACTTGAGGAAGTCGGAATGCTTAAGTCAAGGATTGGCACCATAGTTGTTTCTGCCGGCCTGGTGGACAACATCATAGAAATCCTGATGATTGCGGTTATTGTTGCGTTGACGGAAGGCGGCTCATCCCCATTACTTCTTGTGCCGTTCCTTCTGCTGTTTGCATTGGTTATCCTGATTTTTTACAGGTACATCATACCAAAGGCCCTTGTTATCGGTGAAAAAAACAATCTTGAGATAAACATGTTCATGCTGTCCGTCATCCTTGCACTGGTTTTCTCTGTATTGGCAGATTACCTCGGGTTCGGGTTCCTCATCGGTGCGCTGATTGCGGGATTCGTCATGAGCAAGTCAATGGAGCGCCATGGCAGGCTGGAGTACAAAGAGGGCAAGAAATCCCTTTTTGGGATGAGCACAAGAAAGTTCAATGAGCTCAAGCTGAAGATGAGTGAGCACCAGATTACCATAAATGCCATAAAAACAACAGCATTCGGGCTTCTCGTGCCTTTCTTTTTCATATGGGTCGGCCTTAATGTCGAGCTGTCATCTTTCCTTGAAAGTCCCTTGCTTGTAGTCGCGCTGACCGTTGCGGCATTTGGCGGCCAGCTTATCGGCTCGACACTTGGAAGTATTATTGGAAATGGCAGCACCGGGGAAGGGTTCATAATAGGGTGGGCGCTCAATTCCCGTGGCTCAGTTGAGCTTGTGTTTGCTGAAATGGCGCGCTCCCACGGAATAATCTCGGGGGAAATATTCTCGGCGATAGTATTCATGACACTTTTTACCACTTTATTGTCGCCGGTCATGTTCAAGTACCTTGTATTGAGAAAAAAACATCATGTGGCATCATGAAAATCCTCCTGAAAAAAGACGGCGAGAAGTTCTTCGTAAGGGATGACAGCAGGGATTACCATACAAAGTACGGGTTCATAAAATCGGCAGACATGAAGAAAGGGGGCATTGCGTCTACAAATACCGGCACCCAAATGGCAGTAATAAAGCCATCCTTCATAGACCTGCTCGGAAAGATAAGCCGCGCTCCCCAAATAATCCCCCGGAAGGATGTCGGCATCATAATTGCGGAAACCGGAATCGGCAAGTCCTGGAAGGTTGTTGATGCCGGAACCGGCTCAGGCGCATTGGCTTTCATGCTTGCCAACATCGCAAAGGAAGTAACCTCCTACGAAATAAGGGGGGATTTTTACAAGATTGCCCTCTCGAACAAGGAATCCATCGGATTAAGGAATCTTAAGCTGAAAAACAAAGACATATATCTCGGCATTGATGAAAAAAATATTGATTTAGCCACATTGGATCTGCCGGAGCCGTGGAAAGCCATTGAGCCTGCGGGAAAATCACTGAAAACCGGAGGTTTTCTTGTCTCTTACTCACCCACAGTTCCGCAGGTGATGGACTTTGTATCTGCATTAAGGCAAAATCCTGCATTTGTTTACCTTAAGGCCATTGAAATCCTTGAGCGCGAGTGGGAAGTTGAAGACAGAAAAGTCCGCCCCATGTCACAGCAGATAGGCCATTCAGGATTCATCATTTTCGCGAGGAAGGTTTAATGGTTCTCGAGCAGTTTTTCAAGGTTGCATGGGTGGAGTCAAAATTCCACGCGTTTTACATCGCAGTAATCTACACTATTATAGGAATCGCAAGCGCACGGCTTATATTCCCGAATGACATCGGCCTGATGAGCCTAGCATTCATCTCAATTCTCCTAATTCCATCGCTGGGTATGCTGCTCCAGCTCGAGGAAAACATAGAAATACGGGAAAGGAAGTTTTCGCTGAGGATGCTGTTTAAAGACCACTATGACATTATCAAGGTTTACTTTTTCCTTTTCTTCGGCTCCCTCTTGGTTTTCCTTCTAATCGGGCTGATATTTCCCACTTCAATCATCGGTGACATGTTCTTCCCCCAGTTTAGGGCGGCAAATATAGTTGGGGCAGCCATATCTGTCAGCGCCTTTAACGACCTTGTAATCAACAACTCAATAGTTTTCCTTGTTGCATTCCTGCTTTCATTCATTTACGGGGCAGGTGCAGTGCTGTTCCTGGTCTGGAATGCCTCTGTTTGGGGCATTGCGTTTGGGTTTACTGCTCGTGAGATTATAGTCTCAGGCTCTTCCGCAGGGTTCCATGCCTACTTCTCATACTTCCCCCACATGGTAATAGAGGGGACAGCCTACCTGTTCGCTGCAATTGTAGGCGGAGTTGTATCCAAGGCAGTTCTCAGGGAAAAATTGTTCTCAAGAAAATTCATGCACATAGTCACTGACGCACTGATGCTTCTGGCAATAGGCCTGTTCTTGGTGCTGATTGGAGGCCTGATTGAGGCCCAGTTCTTCTGAAATCCGGGGCTCTGTAGAAAATGTAGGTTAGCAGCATAAGTCAAATTCCAATAGCCCTCAAAATCAAGCTGACAAAGGGCATTCCTTATGGGAAATGTCGGCCATCACTTACTGCATCAGGGAATTTGAAGCTGCTAATCCCGAACGGAGTGAGACTTTCTACAGAGCCGAAATCCTCGAAAACTTTATATACTATATGTGATGTCAAAAAGCCATGGACCCGGAAAAGAAAATCAGGGAGCGCAACAGGAAAATCACTAACGTTGCTGCCATCGCCGCAGTCCTGCTTGTCGTAGGGTTGATAGCAATTCTTTCTTTCGGAAGCAATGTAACCATAGAGAAGCAGAACGGGGCCCCAGTCCCTGCACCGAATCAGGCAGTTACCGGCGCTGTTGTAATGGAGCGTCAGTGCGCCGATTCAGACGCAACAAACATCTTCATTCAGGGAGAAACATCACTTGGCGGTATTTCAGTAAAAGATTCCTGCCACCTCAGCAAGGTTCTCGAGTACTATTGCGGCGAGAAGGACGGCAAGGAAGCGATATTGCAGAAGCTTGTTGGATGCGCCAATGGATGCAATGCAGGGGCATGCAACCCATCATGCTCTGAATCAGATAACGGGGTAAACCTGCCGGTAAGGTCAATACTCATCGGGGGAAATGCCGCTGGCGAGTTTGCAGAGATTGAGAAGTGCAGGGACCCAAAAACCCTTATAGAGTACTTCTGCTCAGGTTCAGAGGTTGTTGAAAGGGAAGTTTCCTGCTCCTGCAAAGACGGCGCATGCAAGTAAGGGATATTTCTCCGTTCCTAAAATGTCAGAAATTTTCCACCAGTTTACAACTGGTGGCGTAAGCCAATGTTAACAGACAATAGGAAAATTTCTGAGCATGCTCAAGAACCACTGGTCTTGCAAGTAGGATAGAACTTTCACTTCATTCCACCGGTCTCTGACCGGTGGTTCTTGACAAACCGGGAATACACAAACTCGTCCTTTCCATTGTAGTAATGGTCTTTTAGCGTTGCTTCGTGCTTTAATCCCATCTTCTCGTAGAATTTCTGTGCCCGTGCATTTTCAGCGTGCGTCAGAATAAACAATTTTCTTAATTTTCCATTTCTCTTCTCAAACCATTTCTTTGCCTCGCCAATAAGGGCATTAAACAAACTCTCGGCAACACCTTTTCCGCGGTATTCCGGCAGAACGGCAATCCTGTCAAGCTCGCACAATCCGTGCTTTGGAAGCCCATGGAATTTCAGTGTTGTAATCCCGATTACCTTTCCCTTTTCTTCTGCAGCAATGTAAATAATGCCTTTCTTCATCTCCTCAAAAAAAGCCTCTTTTCCTTCTTCAGCACTCTCAATATTATAGCTTTCCTTCAAAACATTTCCAATCCCCCCGGCATCTTTGATGTTCGCAATCCTGATCATTCCACCACCACCGCTTTTGCAAGATTCCTGGGCTTGTCGACATCACAGCCGCGAAGTGTCGCAGTATGGTATGCAAGAAGCTGCAGCGGAATAACTGCAAGCAGCGGCGTTAAAATGTAAGAACTTCTCGGTATGTTAATCACGATATGGGCCTTTTTTCCGATATCTTCATCATCTTCCGATGCAATTGCAATCACTTCCCCGTTTCTTGCTTTTACCTCCTCAATATTCCCCATAATCTTGCTGTATGTCCGCTCATCCTTTGTTGCAATAAAAAAAACAGGCATATGCTCATCAATCAATGCGATTGGGCCGTGCTTCATCTCTGCGGCGGGATACCCTTCAGCGTGTATGTAGGAAACTTCCTTTAATTTCAGCGCCCCTTCCAGTGCAATTGGGTAGTTAATGCCCCTCCCAAGGTAGAGTGCATTGTTCTTCCCCGAATATTTCTCGGCAATTTTCCTTATTGCTTCACTCTTGCCAAGCACCTTCTGCATCTGCAACGGCAATTTTCGTATGTCCCTGATTCTGTTCTGCACCTGTTGCTGCGGCAAAAGACCTTTCTTATCTCCTATGTAAACGGTCAGCAGGTAAAGCACCGCAAGCTGGGATGTGAATGCCTTTGTTGACGCTACCCCAATCTCGGGCCCCGCATGCGTGTAAAGCACGTAATCAGCTTCCCTTGCAATGGAGCTCCCAATAGAATTGACAATCCCTAGTATTTTGGCCCCTTTTTTTCTTGCCTCCCTCAATGCCGCCAATGTATCTGCAGTTTCACCGCTCTGGGAAATTGCAATCACCAGTGTTCCATCTTCAATTACCGGGTTCCTGTATCTGAATTCAGAGGCATATTCCACCTCCGTTGGTATTCTGGCAATCTCCTCGAGCATGAACTCTCCAACTAGTCCCGCATGCCAGCTTGTGCCGCATGCAACTACAATAATCCTTTTAATATCATTTGCAGATAATGGAAATTCACCCTCAAGTATAACCCTGCCTTCACTTATCCGGTTTGATATGGCGTCTTCAACTGCCCTCGGCTGCTCGTGAATCTCTTTTAGCATGAAATGCTCATACAGCCCCTTTTCAGCGCTGGCAGCGTCCAGCTCCGTTCTCTGAATCTTTTTTTGGATGACAGTTCCCTCAAGATTGCAGAATTCCGCATAATCCCTTGACACAACCGCAACTTCCCTGTTCTCCATTATGATAAAATCTTTTGTTTCAGAGAGTATCGCTGGAATGTCTGAGGCTATAAAATTCTCCCCGTTTCCCAGCCCTATGACAAGCTGGCTTTCGTTCTTTGCCGCAATAATCACGTCCGGCTCGTATGACGATATGACGCATATTGCATAAGAGCCCTCCAAATCGTTCAGCGCCCTCAGCACCGCATCCTTTAGGTTTCCGTTGTAGTAATCCGCAATCAAATGCACTATGACTTCAGTGTCGGTTTCAGAGGAAAAGGCATGGCCCTTTTTTGCCAGCTGCTCCTTCAGATAAGAGTAGTTCTCTATTATCCCGTTGTGGACTATGCTGAATTTTTCATTGTCATCGCAGTGCGGATGGGCGTTTTCCCTGCTGACATTGCCGTGGGTTGCCCAGCGCGTGTGGAATATCCCTATATTCCCCTTCATGGAGTCCAGCTTCAGTTCCCTGTTTATCTCGTCTATCTTTCCTGCGCCTTTCCTGATTTCCATCCTGCCGTCGTGTATCACGGCTCCCCCGCAGCTGTCGTAACCCCTGTACTCAAGCCTCCTCAGGCAGCCTATTCCTACATTCGCCGCTTCCCTTGGGCCGATGTAGCCTATTATGCCGCACATGGACTGCTGCAGTAAAGGCCGCTTTATAAGGTTTACTAAAAAGTTAGTACAGCTATTATAAAAAGTTTTATAAACCTTAGCCCCACCGGGATTTCAAATGCCGCGGTTTAAAAGGGCCTAAAAAAATGTTTATAACAGACAGGCACGGAACATCCATGATGTCGCTTCCCTCTTCAGAGCTGAAGCCATCGGAGATGTCCCATTTGGGCTCGGAGCTTTCCCAGAAAATAATTAGCTTTCTCTCAAAAACCCCTTCATACCCCAAGGACATTGCAAGGCATCTTAAAGTCCACGAGCAGAAAGTCTACTACCATATCCGCAACCTTGAGAAGGCGGGTATAATAAAGATACTTAGGAAGGAACCCCATCAGGGTTCTCTGGCAAACATTTACGCTTTGGCTTCACCCTCTTTTTTTGTGAAATTCAGGGAATTGGAAGCAACACAGAAATTCGCAAACGAATCGGATTTTTTCTACCCTTTTATTGACAACGGCATTCTGAATGCATTGATTGTAGTGGGCTCCCCCGACCCCCACGGCCCTGAAAAGGCGCGCTCAAGAGACGGCTATTACGGCATGGACCTTGCATTGTTTCTCGGGACTTTCCTGAACTATGTCCCGAAATTTAATGTGAAGCTGGACACTGAAGTGCACGAGAAGGACCTCAATGACAACAACCTCATAATCATCGGCGGCCCGAGGGTAAATACCATATCGGAAAAAGCCAACAGGAAGCTTCCCGTTATGTTTGAAGATTCGGCTGTGGTCTCAAAGGTCTCTGGAAAAACCTACCAGTCTGACGAAATTGGATTTATCGTGAAGGCAAAGTCACCTTTCAATCCCGATAAGCAGATTCTTGTTGTGGCAGGCAAAAGGCATTCCGGCACAAAGGCTGCAATAATAGCATTCCTGAAGAATTTCAGGGAAATCAGGCAGGGCAATAAATTCAACCATAAGATTATGGCAAAAGTAGTTGAGGGGTTCGACAAGGATTCTGACGGCATAGTTGATGATGTTGAATTCAGGGAGTAAGTGTGTGTCGTATCCATCATTTTCAGTGGCTTCAATCTTATTTTGTTGTATCTTTATAGTGGTTAATAAACAAAATATTTATAAGTAGTTAGTAATACTTCACTCAATATGTTAGGATTGTTTAGGGCTAGAAGAGAACCTCTTGATTTTTCTCAGATAGTAGGTTCTTGTACGTATAATGGAAGGAAAGCGGGAGCTAGTTGGGATAATATTAATTTAGCTGATGGCTCAAATGATGGGGCACAAAGACTTGCTGGTTATTTCATTGATTTTCATAAGGAATTGCTGGGAACCCCAAATATGAAAGGTCTTCTTGAGCCATCTGCGAGTCTGGCAAACTATCGTGCTTTAGAATTGGCAAGGGATGCAACTGGAAGAAATAAAATTCTATGCAGTAATTTATCTCACATCTCAATTGCAAGAGCGGCAGATTCACTAAGATTAGAGCCGATTGTCTTGGATGTTGATACAAATGATTATCAAGTTAGTGATGGGCAATTATCGAGAGCAATTGCTGAACATGGAAGGGATATTGCAGCAGTTGTTTCAACATACGGAACTACCCAATTAGGCCATGTTGAAAGATTGGCCGAAAGTGAACTGGTAAAACAATTGAGAAGCGAAGGAGCATGGCTTCATGTTGATGCTGCGTATGGTGGTTATATTGGAAAACTATCAAGACACGTTATGGTGGAAATTCCTGATGCCGATTCAATAACTATTGACCCATACAAATTTGTAGGCAAACCCGGTGTTGCCTTGCTATTGGTTGGCAGAGAGGAGGCACCAACACCCAATGTTGATTATTATGTTCCTTCGCCACACACCTTACACACAACCTTGTCAGCAGGCCCGGTTGCGGCGTGGGGTCAAACAGTTAAAGATTGCGGAGACGTTTATGGACTGCGGGAAATAGCAGATCAATGTGTTGAGATTTCAAAACGGGCTGGAGATGATTTGCGAAGAAAGGGGGTTTCTCTTATTCATTTTCCGGAGATGTCAATAGTTCCAGTTGCCTTAGGTTCTCAGGAAGAAGTTGAACACGTTCATACACAAATATTGAACGAAGGTTTTAGTGTTGGAAAAGTTCATATTAAAGGAAGAGATTACGAAATTAATGGGATAAGAATGGTTGTTACACCAAAAGTAAATCCAGATTTGATGTATGGAACGGCATCTAATTTAGTGGATAAGATTGCGAGGTTAACTTCCCAAAAGTAAGCTCCTATTTTAATGTCATAAGAGTTTAAATCCCCGCCCTTTAGGGTTGGGGGAGGCCATATAATAACGAGGTTTCTCAAATTCCATCCTTACAACTCCTCTATTCTCGATATAAAAGACTGATTCCTTCTCCAGAACTTTCTGGGTTGCTGGGAATCATCTGTTTTTGTCACAATAAATTCGGATGCTGAGGTGTTCCCTTTAACATATTTTGATTTTTCTCCATCGTACACATAATATGAAGAACCGGGTTTGATGTAGTCCAAAAGCGCTTCAATCTCGGGATTTGTTGCCCTGACACTGACAACCACATGTCCAATGTCTTTATCAGTTTGCCCGTCTGGCCCCTTTCTGTTAACATTGTCAACGGAAATGGAGAATTCTGATGAGAATAGTTGTGATGCCATCCTCGAGACAGTTTCCCTCATATATACCCTGACTGTTGTTGTGTCTTCCCACCCATATAGGGCAAATACTCTTTCAACTAATCGTTTTTCCTTTGGAATTCCTTCCCTCTTTTTGTTTAATTCTTCATAGAAAGCTATTCTCCTTTCTATCTGCTCATGAGAAAAGGTCTCAGAAAGAGGGCAGCTTTGATACTCATAAACAAGCTTTTTTTGGTATCCAACCGGAGGACTTGATTCTATTCCGGCAAGGTAGTCTATTTTTCCAGCCATGAGAACGGAGACTGATTGGAATATTTAAATCATTCCATACTAAACCTTAAAAACTTCTTCAAATACCCTGCAGCTTATGTACAAGAAGGAAGTTCGTGTCATAGGAATTGATGACTCGCCGTTTGACAAGCGCGTGAAAGGCGATACATTGGTAATAGGGACTATATTCAGGGGCGGCTCATCACTTGACGGCATTGTGTCGACAAAGGTGCGCGTTGACGGCAATAATTCCACGGAGAAAATCAGCGCCATGGTTGAAAGGTCAAAGTGGAAGCCCCAGCTGCAGTGCATATTCCTCGACGGAATAGGCTTTGGCGGATTCAATGTCATAGACATCAACGAGCTTCACAAAAAAACCAGTCTTCCGGTGATTGTCGTGGTAAGGAGGATGCCGGATAAGGATAACATAATCAAGACGCTTAGGAAAATAGGCATGGAAGACAAGATTAGATTCATAGAGGAGGCCGGCGAGGTAAAAAAAGCTGGCAGAATCTACATACAGCATGTTGGCATCACATTCTCAAGGGCAAAAGAACTCCTGAAGATATGCTGCACCCATTCCCTCATTCCGGAGCCAATAAGGGTTTCCCACATCATAGCATCCGGCGTCAAATTGGGGGAAAGCAAGGGCAGGGTATAAAACTTTAAATACAATTCCTTAATTCATGCCTCTATGAAATTCAGGCACATCTTCATTCTGGTCGTAATTGCCTTCCTGCTAATCCAATGCGCAAAAAAACAGCCTGTGCCGGTTACCCCGCCTCCTCCAACACCTGTTCCGGTTCAGCCATCTCCAATATCAGGAAAATTCTCCTTCGGGCTCGAATACGGCGTTCCATACCTCGCATCAACATACGCAGAGACCGGCCTGCAAACAATGAAGCCAAGCCCAATATTGGTGCATTGGGACAGGATTCAGCCTTCTCAGAATTCCGCGTATGACTGGTCAATCGTTGATTCAACCATAAAAGAATACCAGTCGGCAGGATTTCCCGGCATCCAGCTTCTTATTACAGCTCAGTCAGACTGGGCATCACGGGGCAAAAAAGATACAAGGCCAAAGCCCGAATTTGAGGATGATTATCAAAATTTTGTGCGTGCGGCAGTTGAGCGCTATGACAGCGACGGAATAAATGATATGCCCGGCCTGATTTACCCAATAAGCCAATGGGGCGTTGAGCGCGAATTCACCGCATTCTTTCCGGGAACAGGCTCGGATTACGTTGAAGTCCTGAAGCTTGCCTACCCAAAAATCAAGGAGGCAAATCCTAATGCAAAGGTCATGCTGAACGCATTGCTTATGTGGGATATCTTCCAGGGAAATCCGGACGATGGGGAAATCCAAAGAAGACTCGCAAACCCCCCTGGCGGAAAAAGGAAGGACATAACGGACGTTCCAGTCCTGCTTGATGCATACAATTACTTTGACATTATTGATATCCACAGCCTTTCAGATTATTCAGAGCTTCCCGCAACAGCGCGCTGGCTCAGGAATGAAATGTCCAGGCGCGGCACTTCAAGGGAAATCTACGCCGGAGACGCGTTTCCAATGTCGCCTTTGCTTGCTTACGGCCTTGAGTCATGCAAGCCGGGGATATTTGCGGCAAAGGAATTCTACCCTGTAACTTCAGAAACAAGATGCGAGGCCTCAAGGATAATAGATGCAATCAGAAAGAAAAGCGACCCCAGCCACGATGAATCATTAAGGTGGCTGGAAAAGCAGGTTGCAATAGGGCTCACAAGAAAATATGCCACAGCAGCGGCAGAGGGCTATTTGGGCATCAACATCGGCAATCTGGAAGACTGGCCCATTCCCTTCGGTGCGGGAACATCGTCTAATTTCGGATTGATTGACACCTCCTACAGCGGCGGCGACCAGCTTACTGCTAAGAGAACTCCGAAAGAAAGGCGCCCGGGATTTTATGCCGCAAAGATGGCATCCCGGCTTCAGGGATTCAATGATGCCAGGAGGCTTTCAACGCCTGAAAATGTATATGCATACGAATTCAACATAAGCGGCAGTGAAATAATTGTTGCGTGGTACGACGACGGGAAGTTTTATGGATTGGATGCAAATCTGCCTTCAGCTGCCGTGTCATTGCCCTGGAAAAGGAAAACCGCGGCAGTTACGGAAATTCCAACTGAAAGGGGCCAGACTCATGGGGCATCCCAGACTGTTGGTTCAGAGAATGGCAAAATAACATTTACGCTTGGGTATGTGCCGGTGTTTGTGGGATAACCCTGCCAAAGACTTTTTGAACTACGTTTTTCTTCCGGAAAAAAGGGGTATGGTTTTATTAATAACTTCTTTTTCCTTTGGCCCCCTATGAACATAATTTATTCAAGCCACGCGCTAAAACGGATGGGCCAGAGAGGGGTAACATACCTTCATGTCGAACAGGTTCTTATGCAACCTGCCTGCGTGAAGAAATCTTTTGAAGGCAGAAAAGAGGCGGAGGGTGTTGTTGAAATGTCAGAAATCGCCATTCGCAATCTCCCTACTTCAGTTCGGAGTAAGAAGGCGATTTCTGAGCATGCTCAAAAACTGCACGCTGTGGACTTTAGTCCGCAGTTTTTGACAACAGGCACATTACAATTGTGTTTGCCGAGACGGAAAATTATATAAAGGTGATTACAGTAATATGATCGCCATGAAATTAGAGTATGATAAGGAAACTGATGCCGCATACATTTATCTGGAGTATCCTATAAAAAAGGGGGAATCGAAAAAGACAGTCCGGCTAAACAACAGCATAATCCTGGACTTTGATAAAAACAACAAGCTGTTGGGTGTCGAGATACTTTGTGCGAGCAAGGTCCTCAAGCGGGAAGTTCTTCTTGAGGCAGTGTAGAGTTCAAATCCCGTTTTTCTTCCGGAAAAATCACCGCAACGTTTATTAAGGTGTTAATGCTCCCTTCATCCATTTTCTTTCTTGGCGGAAGGTGTTTATATGAAAAAAATATTGGCTTTAATGCTAGTCATGCAAAGCCTTGCGGTTGCGGCAAATGTTCAGATATCCGAGGTTTATTATGACCCTGTTAACACTGAATCCGGCGGGGAGGCAGTTGAGCTGTACAATCCCGGTTCTGCGCCCGTTGACATCTCCGGCTGGATCATCCGAACGGAGGCTTCAGTGGCAGATGCAACCATTCCGTCAGGAAAAATAATCCAGCCGGAATCCTATTTCCTTATTGCAGATGCGGGCTTTTCCTCAAGCAAAGACAATCCCTCATGGCCTGATGCTGACTACGAGGAGGCAATCACGCTGGCAAACACAGATTCCGGAATTGCGCTGATAGAAAATGGTACCGCCATAGACGCAGTCGGTTGGGGGTCTGCTGCCGGAATAGATGCTGGACTTTTTGAGGGCTCACCCCATCCTGGTGCTTCTTCTGGGCAGTCTCTGCAGCGCACCCAGGATACCCAAGACAACTCCCAGGACTTCATCCCGGCAGCACCCAACCTTCAGAGCGCCTCATATATTGAGGGGAACACAATCCAGCTTCTTGTTTCAGTTACCCAGGCATCGCCATCAATTGACAGCTTTGACATAATACCTGATGATGATGCAACTAAATCAGGAATCCAGATTACACCACAACCTAAGGGCAAAAAGCTTATACCTTTATCAGCGGTTGTCTCAAGCGGGCAGGTTGCGGACATAACATCAGTTAGGGCGATTCTTGGTGCAGAGACAGTAAATCTTACCAAGGCGATGGATATAAACACGACCTCGGCAAAGTTTGAAGGGAGTGTGGGAATAGATTTTTTTGAAGACCCAGGGAACTATACAATAACAATTACCGCGGCTTCTGAATCTTCCAGTTCAAGAACTGCTGCATTTGAATACCTGAGCCTAATCGGACTTGAGATAGACGCATCGTCTTTAATCTGCTCCTCAAGCTCAGGCCAGTCATGCAGCATTCCCGGAGACCAGAACATCAGCACCACTGACAAGGTAACGGTTAGAAACATAGGCAATGTGGTTATAGATTCTGAAATCTCCGGAACAGACTTGAACTCGGGCTCTGCATCGATACCGGTTGCAAATGTAAAATATTCATTTAGCCCATCGCTGGCTGCACCCCAGACATTGACGACAAGCCCCATTAGGAGCTCGATAGGGCTTGTGCACGGCAGCATTTCCACGAAGGAGCTCTCGTTCGGAGTTACAATCCCTTCGTCAACTCCGGCAGGCGACTACGTTGGAACTATAAGCCTGGTTGCGGTGCAGTCTTGATGAAAATTTTTCTTTTTTTCTTTATTTTATTTGTTTTTGCGGCCCCTTCTTTAGCCCAGAGCATAGCAGTTTCTCCATCTTCGCTGGATTTGACTGCAGAGCGCGGTTCTGAAACCAAAGCGCAGTTCACAATATTCAATCCTTCAAAACATGATGTAGCCTATAGAATTAAAGTAAAGAACCATCCGGATTATTTTACCATTCCTTCCGAAGGGCAGATTAAAGAAGATTCAGAGGAAAAAATACAGTTCCTGCTGAGAATACCGATGGACGCTGCAATACAAAACAGCGAGGAGAGAATAGAAATCAGCTTTTACAGCGAGAATCAGGGAGCTCTTTTGATATCTCCGGGAGTTTCCATAAAAGTAAACCTGAGGGTTGTTGAAGGCACTGATTCAATACTGCCTGCCATGGAAAGCATAGCCTTTGGCGGCAGAAATATTGCCATTGCAGCAGCAGTCCTTGCCCTTGGAGGCGTGATTGTGTATTATGTGTTTTTTGACAAGGAGCCGAAGCGCAAAAGAAAATGAAAAGGTTTAAATATATTCTAAGATATATAGATATATTAAAGGATATTAACGACCCCTCTGGGTACGAAATCCAGATAATGAGGCACGCCTTTGTAAGGGCAATACGGCGGGGAGTAACTCCGGACATGATTGAGGCAACCCTGAAAGGGGGAAGGAGGGAGCGGTTTGGGAAGAATTACCTCAGGCTGTCCAAGGATTACAAGAGGTTCACTGTTGTGTGCATCGGGCAGCTCGTGGGATGTTCGATGAGAATATTAACAATTGAGACGAAAGGAAGAAGATGAAAAAGTGCTTTCGCTGCGGGAAAAGAATGAAAGAGATGTCAGCAAAAACACCAGATGATGTTAGATACAGATTTTATAAATGCGAAAAATGCAATGAAGAAATAGTCGACATGGGGCAGTTGGAGGAGGTCGCCAGGGAATACAGGAAAATGAAAAGGTTTAACACAAAAATCTCCCGATGGGGTACTAGTCTGGGTGTGAGAATACCTAAGGAGCTTGTGGAGAAGTACAATCTCAAAGACAAAAAGGAGGTTGCGATTGTGCCCAAAGAAAAATTCATCAAGATTATTCCGGTTTAACCGTAATACAGCTTCCCGGAGTTTTTCTGTTGCCTGTCTTTCACGCTTCCCGGCTTGTTGATTCTTGGGCGCCTGCTCTCTGCATCCCTCCTGAGGCTTATGCCCAGGCTTTTTAGGAAATTGCTCATGCCGTCCTCCATCCCGTACGGCCCATTGCAGTTTCCCTCTTTTCCCGGAACGCCTCCGAACACGATAAGCCTCTTTGAAATGTAATCCAGGAACAGAAGGTCGTGGTCAACAACCACCGCGCTCTTCCCCTTAAGCTCCATGAAATTTCCAATGACGCTTGAAACATTGAGGCGCTGCTCAGCGTCCAGATAAGCTGACGGCTCGTCCAGCAGGTATAAATCTGCGTCCTGGCTCAGGCATTTTGCAATCGCAACCCTCTGGAGTTCGCCCCCGCTTAATTCTCCTAATTTTCTCAAAAGCAGCGGCTTTATGCTTAGGGGCCTGATAAGCTGGACTTCGTAATTGGCAACCGCTTCGCCCAAAGCGGAAGATACAATCTCCTCAGGGTCTGCTTCAATGTACTGCGGCTTGTAGCTTACCCTTATTTTTGTTTCAACCCTTCCTGCGTCAGCCTCTTCCACCCCTGCCAGAATCTTCACGAATGTAGTCTTTCCGGTCCCGTTTTCACCCATTATGCCTATTACATCGCCATTGAATATGGTTCCGTTCTCCGCGCTTAAGCTGAAATTGCCCAGCCTTTTTTTGATGCCTTCCCATGACGTAAGCGTTTCGGCGCCCCTCCTGACTATTGGCGGTTTCTCCTGGAACTTTATTGCGTGGTCCCTGAACCTTACATTCTCTTCCCTGATGTAGCCATCAAGATAGGCATTCATTCCGGTTCTTGTTGCCTTTACGCCGCCAACAATACCATAAGACTCCTCTTTTCCGTACATTATGTGGATTAGGTCCGTCATGTAATCAAGAATTATAAGGTCATGCTCAACCACCATAACGGCTGTGTTTTCGTCCGCAAGATTTCTTATGAACGTGCTTACCTTTATCCTCTGCTTTATGTCGAGAAACGAGGAAGGCTCGTCAAAGAAATAAACGCTGGCCTTCTTCAGCACCGTTGCGGCAATTGCGACGCGCTGCAGTTCGCCTCCTGAAATCTTAGTTATATCCGTGTCTAAAACATGCTCCAGCCCAAGCTCCTTTACAACACTTTCAAATCCGTTTTTCTGGTCAACCTTCTTCAGAAGTTCCCTTACCTTGCCTTTCGAAGCCTTGGGTATAAGCTCAACCTGCTGGGGCTTGTAGCTCACCGTAATTTCCCCTTTCTTCATCTTTTCAAAGAAATTCTGCGCTTCTGAGCCCTTGAAGAAGTGTATAAGCTCGTCATAATTTGCACCGCCTTTGTTCTCATAGCTCCCGAAGTTTGGCTTTAATGCCCCTGCAAGAATTTTTACTGCAGTTGATTTCCCAATTCCGTTTACTCCCAAAATTCCAACAACCTTTCCGAAAATGGGGATTGGCAGATTGTAAAGGTGAAATCCGTTTCTTCCAAACTGGTGTATGGGCTGCTGCTTTAGCTCCTGCGGCAGGTTGATGATTGATATGGCATCAAAAGGGCATTTGTGGACGCAAATCATGCATCCTATGCAAAGGTCTTCCGCAATTCCTGCCTTTTTGTCTGTGTCAACATAAATGCATTCATCCCCCTTGCGGTTTATAGGGCACACCCTGATGCAAAGGTAATTTCCGCAGCCGATTGGGTTGCACCTTTCCTTGTGTATTACTGCTATTCTTGCCATGCGGGATAGTTGCCCGTAAGTATTAATAAAGATTTAGTAGGCGGTTTGTTTGGGCGCTGCCATTTTATTTGCACAATCTCGAAAGCTCATCATACTTATCCTGTGGAAGGTTTATGTTTGCAATCAAATCCCCGCGTACAACCCAATTCCTTGCCGCAGACTTGAACCCTTCCCAGGAAAAATAAGGGGTTGAGCCAACAGCCAATGGGTCTCCTTGGGGGCTTGAACTTCGCGTAATATCTGGGATTTCCACTGTCAGGGTCACAGCACAAGTAGTGAATCTGTCGTAATGCCATGTGACACCTTATTTCCCAACGCTTCCCAAAGCTTGGTTTTCCTGCCCGAAGTCAAATGTCGAGAAAGATTTTTGCTCTCTTGCAACACAACTCTCGGAGCAGCAGCTGAAGCTGTCGCTTGATTCAAGAAATTCCCCGCCACAATTCTCTCCCGCACTGCAAATATCCCCTCCAAGCGAAGAGCACGTTTTGCCGGGTTCAACCTGCTTAATCTCGGGGGCATTTCCAGAATCTACAACAGATTTATCTTGCGCTGCTTTCTTGGCGCATCCTGCCACCAGGATTAATGCAGCAAGAAGAATAATTAAGGCAATCTTTTTCATTTTATGCCACCTATATCTTTGGAAATCTGCTGCTGGCTGCTCTTAAGGGCTGAGATAATGCCTTCAACCTGCTTTTGGTACCCCTCAGTCAGCTTTCCGCTGTTAATAAGCTCATTTAGCTTTGCAGCAAAGTCAACCCAGTCATTTTGCAGTTTAGCCAATGCATCCCGGGCCAAGGCAGAATTTTTTGTGTCATAAGCGTTCTGAAGCTGGTTTAGGTCGGAAGTTGCCCTGCTGTATACCATCCTTAACTCCGAAACGTCTATTCCAATGCCCTCAAACTGTGTAAGCATGTTATCAATACCCTCCAAAGCATTTGAAGCAACATCAAGCCAGAAAGCTATTGTCTGCGCACTGTAAGCCCATTCCAATCCCGGCGCCCCAACTGCGACAAGCTCTGCGCCAGCTGTAACAATCTGAAACTGCGCCTTAGCAACTTCTATCTCATTTTTTGAGCTTAAGGCATTGTCAAGGCCATTCCTCAAGCCACTAAGCTGTCCAATTTTCCCGTTTATCTGCGCCATGTCCCATCCGGAATCTTCAATGAATTTCGCAACCTCGTTAATTGCATTCATCTGCTCATCAAAAATCTCAAGAGTCTTTTCATGCTTTACTTCCCAGTATGTGTCTTTCTTTTCATTTATGGCGCCCTCATTTTCCTTAGCTGCAGCAACAATCTTTGCCAGCCACACAAGGGGATTTCCGCCGTTTGCTTTGATGTCCGCATCTGCCTTTGTGTTGAATGATTTCAGAATATTTGCCATTTCGCCAATTCCGGAATTAAGGGAAGCGTGGTCTTTAGCGTTTCTGATATCCTCCCTTTTCGAGAGGAAACTGCTCTTTAAAGAATCAAGCTCAGAAGTTGAGCCGCCAAGCTCATTTACATAGCCAATGCTTGCATCCATGCTGATTTCAAGCGTCTTTGTTAAAACGTCAAGCGATGCCTGGCGTATTTCCAGCTGCTTCTCTTGAATGGTCTCGGCAGAAACAGCCGTCAGGCAAACCAGCAATACTATAATCAACAGTATAACCTTTTTCATGCCGTTTGATATTCTACTGCCCTTTAAAAAGATTAACCTTTAAAAGCACAACTCTTCCCCTCTGGTTGATGAAATGCGAAATTTGCAAGGAGAAGGTACAGGAAACCTTTTTGGGAAAAATAATTGGCGGGATTGTCAAGGACGCAAAGGGAAAAAAGCGAACTGTCTGCAATAATTGCCAAAAGAAATTCCGCACAAAAGAGGAAATATTATCTCATATATAGGCCCCCGTAGCATAGATAGGCATCTTTTTGTCAAGCAAAAAGCTGCACCAAAAAACAGGACTATTCTTCGAATAGCCCAAAACTACGCCCCTGTAGCATAGTAGCTATTGCGGCTGATTCGTAATCAGCAGGTCAGGAGTGCAACTCTCCTCAGGGGCTTTTTCGTTTGCCTAAACCTGCACCCTTAAATCATGTCTGCCTTCTGGAAACAAAGTCACTTCCTTGCCCTTCTTGATATTCATGAATGTGGCAATCTCCTTTGGAATTCTTATTGCGATGCTATTTCCAACCTCAGCGACCTTTGCCTTCTTTGCCAGGCCAAACAATCCCTTTTCTTTGGACTTTCTCTGAATCTCATCTGCAGTCTTCTCGTCAAAATAAGCCTCTCCGCATTTTTCGCAGACATCAGCCTTAAACATACCAAGGGATATGCCGAACTCTTTATGCTCCACAGCCTTCCTCTGTGTATTTCCTCCGCAAATTACGCACTTCATTTTTTCCTCCCCGCCTCATAGACAGTGATTACCACTATCTCCTTTTCCTGCCTTTGAAAGACCGCCTCGATTCCGGCCATCTGTGCATGCCACTTCTCTTCCTTGGATTCCTTCCACTTCATGCCGTTTCGAATGGCCCTCTCAACAGTGGCCCTGTCAACACCCAATGCGTCCATTTTTTCAATGGCATGCTGTGTGAATATAAACAAAATGAATCACCTAGATATCCCAGTATATCCCGGTGTATTTAAACCTTTCTGTTCGGAGGTTGGGGAGTGCTGTATGGGCACATGCTATACAAAACTTTCGGTTACTTGTGCACATACAAGACAATCATCAAGGGGCACACTCATAAAAAGTTGTCATAATCACAGCGTTAAGATAAATTCAATCAACTAATTCATGGTAGGCTGCATTTATTTTCTTGATTCTGCTCTCAGCTAAGATTTGAAATTGTTTATCTAAATGAGTAACCTTATCTGGATGATTTTGGCTTGAAAGCTTATAATAAGCTGTTTTAATCTCCTCTTTACTCGCGTTTCTAGAGACACCTAGTATTTCGTAAGGGTCAGTTATTGATTTGCCACCGAGCTCATCTATATGGGGCTGTTTAATTCCAAGTTCTTTTAACTCTCTAACACCGGATTCCCAATTCTTATGTTGACTCTTTTTGTGAAGTTTCTCATGCTCATTATGAGATATAATTGCTAAATTTTCTAGTTCATAATTGAAAATATTCTTGTCAATGTGATGTACAACTAAATCTTTAAAACTTTTACCAGGATAGTGCTTGATGAACCAACTTTTATAGAAATGAAATATTTCTTTCTCAGCCAGATCTTTATGAATTTCTTTATCTGTCTTAATAGTATATCCACCACTTGCGTCTTGGTTAACATAACAAGGATAATATGTGTTCTTGATATTTGGATTACTCCATTCCCAAAAAGCTCTAGTCAGACTGTGTCTCGGTACTGCTAAATCCTTAAGTTTAGCTTTCGATTCGGAGAAATCTTTCTCCTTTTGTAAAATCTCCCTAATTTCAGATTCCTCTTTGTCTTTTATTTGTTTGGTTTTTGCAAAATTGTCTTCAGCTTCAGTTAACATCCTTCTTGATTCAGAAAGTCTCCTCTTTTTATCGGCTAAAGCCTCTTCCTGAGCCCTAATATTTTGAATTAATAAATTCGTTTTTTTAATATACTCATTATGTGCTAGCTCCTGTACCTTTTTTGCTTCTTCGTACTCTCGATTAGCAGCTTCCCTTGCCTTCTTTTTTGCATTATCTTCTCTGATTTTAATGTTCTTTTTGTTAAAATAAATAGCCAGAACTATTATTGCCAAAATGGTAATAATGATTAAAATTAGTGAGATCGCATCTCTAAAGGCTTTATCTTTAACTTTTTGTTCTTTTTCATTCTCTCTCTGTGAAGGAGATTTGGCACATCTGCCACTATCATCAGTATAATTTGTCATACATTCCAAAGGACCACAATAGGGTACATCTCCTTCGGGAAGAACGTTTTTGAGAACACACCTTGCATTTTTACATTGAATCTTGTCGAATCTTTCACACTTACAATTGTCCATGAAACATTCTGGTTTATTATTACAAATGTTTTCAACACAATAATCTCCACCACATTGCTCTTTTGTTGAGCAGTCAGAACCATCATCTAAACAAGGTACATTATTACATAGTTTACATACTGTTCTAGTCTTATTTACATTTACTTGTTTTGGGAATAAGAGCTCAGGCTTTACTAAATAATAGGCAACATTATTTCTGTTGATGTTACACTGACCAAAATTATCGTCTTTGTAGCAGATTTCCTTTATTTTATCATAACTTTTTGCTTGAATCTGTAAGCCTTTTTGTTGTTCTCCTGTTTTGAATCCCTCTAAGTTGTATTTAAACAAAACTTGTATCTCAAAAGGATTAGGGTTATATACTGTAAAAGCTGTAGTGTTACTTGAATTTGTGAATTCTGATAATACCAAAGCATCAGCTATTTTTGTTGTAGAATCCTGGTAGGTTAAAGCAGTTTCAATTTCTTGATACTGCTCTTGAATCGTATATTGGCAAGCAATAGTGTGATATGAAAAAATGATAATCCCCAGCAATAATAAAAAAAATAATTTGTTCATTGTCACTATGCTAACCTCTTTCATTAATCAAAATCGCCATCCTCTTCATGGTAGGATTCGTGTTCATCTTGGTCTCTACATACCCAAAGGTTGCTAGTCCGGTTGTTTAGCTTGTTCCTATCCTTATGATGAACTATCTCTTCGTCGTCTAATTCTCGACCAAGTTTCTTCTCGGCAACCCACCTACTAACTAATGTTCCAGAGTCCGAAAATCTTCTGTATCCCCTTCCATCAACATATGTATTTGCCATTTTAGTACCTCCTTTGTTTAAATCTTTGTTTTGATTTCCATCTCCTCCTTTGAGCCACCCTGTCCCCCCTTCCCTTATGGGATTTCCAACCTACTCTTTCATCATCGTATTCTCGTTCTTTGTCTTCATCCGGGATTTCTTCTGGTTTGGGAAGCACATACCCTAGTTGTTTAAGAGCTTCATTCATTATTTTAGTGATGCTTAGGTTGTTGTTCACTATAAACTTATTTTGGCTAGGGGTTATTCTTATGTTAATTCTAATGCTTCTTATTTCGGATCCGTTTAGATTTTGTACGTCTTTTATGTCCATTGTGTTCACCTTGTACATACAGAGTATGTGCAAGTATATAAATGTTTCGTTTTTTGAGTGTGCCCCCTTCCGTCGTCGTGTGTGCCCCGAATATGGTATCACACAACAACCATTAAATAACCAACACATTCCACCAGACTTATGAGGCAAACCTGGTTCGAGCGCGCAATATTTCTTTCATGGTACTGCTCTACTCCAGACTGCAAGTTCTGCTATATGTCAACGATGAAAGGCAGGATTAAGGACCCAAAGAAAGCAAGGCGCTCTCTGGCGTCAGTGCTTGCCGAAGCCTTTATTGCAAAAAAGCTCGGCTGGAAGATAGAATTTATCACCGCAGGCACAAAATCATTTTCGGACGATGAAATGCTGACAGTCTTGAAGTCCATCAGCGAGATAACACAGGAAAAGCATTTTCTCAACTTTGGGGCTCTCACGGAAAGCCAAATAAAATTATTTCAGCCTTACATAAAAGGCTACTGCGGCACGGTTGAATGCATCAACCTTGAAAAAAGAAGGGAAATCTGCCCCTCAAAGCCCATTGAACCCATCATTTCGTCTTTCAAAATTGCAGAAAAGCACAATTTGGAAAGGGCTATGACTATTGTCATTGGAATAGGAGAAACTGAAGACGATATCCCACTTCTGGTGAATTTTATCAGGGAACACAAAATAACCAAGCTGATTATTTACGCATTGAACCCTATAAAGGGAACATCGTACAAAAAGGGCCCCGAAAAGGAATATTACCTTAAGTGGATTAGGGAAATCAGGAATGCTTACCCTGAGCTTTACATTGTTGCGGGAATGGGCTCTTCAAGGACGGGCATACTCCATAATCTTCTTGACGCAGGTGCAACATCCTTTACAAAATTCCCCGCAATTAAGTTCTTCAACTCAGAAAAAGCGGAAGAAATTGAGCATGAATGCAGAATTGCGGGATACAGCCTAAATAGCTCCATGTCAGGTCTTCCCGAATTCTCCTTTGAAGAGATAGACATGCTAAATGTTGACAGCAACCTGAAAAACCAGATTAAAGGAAAGATTCAGAGCTACTCTCTTCCGATGAAATCGCCTTCTTGTAAAGATTTGAGTAGAGAAGCCACCCAACAGCTATGATTGCAGAAATAACATTCGAGATTGCAATCGCATCCCAAAGCCCGGATATATCATCATTAACAAGCCTCATGTAAATAATCGCAATGGGCACCGGGAGTATTACCATCCTTGCAAGCGTAATCACCAGAAGAGGTATTGCAGAGCCTGCACCCTGGAAGGCAGCTCCTATCACCATCCCTATACCTATTAAGCCATAGGTGAGGCCAACTGCAGTAAGGTAATCTGCCCCAAGGCTTATCACATTCCCATCGCTAGTGAAGATGCGCATGAAGAACTCGGGAAAAAGAAACAACAGCAGTCCAACAAGCCCCATCTCCAGTGCCACAAGAACTGAGCCATTGATTGTTGCCTTTACCGCGCGAAAGAATTTGTTTGCTCCTATGTTATGCCCGACCAAAGTAACTATTGCAAGCATAACTCCCAATGCAGGCAATACCGCAAGCAGGTCCAGCCGGTACCCGATTCCATAAGCTGCAATTCCTTCGGGCCCGAAGCCTGCCGCAATCCTTGTCAGGAATATAACCCCAATCGCCAAAAAAGATTGCGCAATTGACGAGGGAATCCCAAGTTCCAGTATCCTGCCAATCAAATCCCTGTCAAGCGTGAACCCTTCAAGTCCCAGCCCAATTTTCCCCCTTTTTCGCAGCAGATGCCTTACAGTAAGTATGCATCCTATGGCCACTGAGATGTTCAACGCAATCGCTGCGCCAAGAACACCCATCTTTGGAAAATCCCCAAGTCCGAAAATCAGTATTGGGGCTAAGACTATGTTGGCCAAAGAGGAGATTATCATGTACTTCATTGGAGTCTTCATGTCTCCCTCGCCCCTGATTATGCTTCCCGCGGCAATCATGAGAAACATGAAAACAGAGCCCCATAGAACATTTTTTGTGTAGACAATTGCCATCTCAAGAACATCATCCTTTGCACCCATCCATGCATACAACGGCTCTATGAACAGGAAACCTAAAACCATGAATATCACAGTGGATGCAAGTGCTATGAAGATGGAAGTCCTGGCAACTGAAACAGCCTTTTTATTGTCTCCTGAGCCAAGATACCGTGATATCAGCGATGTAGTTCCTACACCAACACCGCCTGCAATCGAGAACATAACCACGAAAATTGGAAATGCCATGCTTACTGCTGCAATCGCCGTTGGGCTGACCCTTCCGATGTAAATGGTATCCACTAAATTGTATGCTGCCTGGAGCACCAATGCAACCTGGGTTGGCCAGGAAAGGCTTAATAGCGCCTTTTTTATATCCCCCTGTGTTAATTCCTCACTCATAGCGGAGCGCCTCCACTGGTTCCTGGAGCGATGCGTGCCTTGCCGGCAGGATTCCGGAAATGATTCCGACCGAATACGAAAATGCCAATGCCCCCACTATCAGATACCATGGAAAATATGTCTTGAGGAAAGTTATCTTGAGCGCATTCACGGCATAAAACTCCACAGCTTTGCTCATTGTGTATCCTATTGCGATTCCTATCGCTCCGCCCATTGTGCCCAATAAACCGGCTTCAATTAAAAAGATTTTCAAAATATCGCTGTTTCTTCCGCCGATTGCCTTCATTATTCCAATCTCCCTCGTCCTTTCAAGTACCGAAGTATACATGGTATTCATGATTCCTATTCCCCCAACTATAAGGCTTATCAGGGCAATCCCTATCAGTACAACCTGAAGCGCGTTAATTATATCGCCGAATGTGTTCACAAGCTCCTCTGATGTCGATACGCTAAAATCCTCATTACCCTCCTTTACGTTCCTGTGTTTTCTGAGCTCTTTCTCCACCCTGTCAGCAACTGCCCTCGGAGTCTCCCCTGCTTCGGTGCGTGCAAGTATGAAATCAACCCTTTTGGGTATGCTGAATATCTCCCTGAATGCATCCTCGGATACTGAGATTGTCTTGTCATCTGGGGGGTTTCCAATCCTTTCCCAAATTCCTATAACCTTGAACTCATTGTCATTGATAAGCGCTTTGTCACCCACTTCCATATTAGGCGAGAATATGTCGTCTTCGGCGAGGGCTTTTCCAATTGCAACCTTGAATTTGTCCCCTTTTGCCAGGTCGCGCCCTTCTTCAATTTTCATGTTATGGACTTCCTCAAAGAGCTTTCTGCCGCCTGAAGTCGGGATGCTGAAAGCCTGGAGGTGTCTAACCTGGTCCTTGAATTCAAACTTCACGCTGGTAACTGCAAAACTCGTTGTTTCGGCAATGCCTTTTATTCTGCCGACAAACTCCTCGTCATCTGTCGTAAGCTCCGTGGTTATAGCGGAAGAGCCTGGAGGCGCAAAACCCCCTCTGGGCTGGATGATTACCTTGTCAACTCCAAGAGTGGAGAATTGTTCGTCAATTGCAATCTTCATTCCCTGCCCAAGGCTTACCAGCGCCACAATAGTCGCTATTCCTATGAAAATTCCAACCATGGTAAGCCACGAGCGCAGCCTTCTCTTCCTTAGGTTGCTTATTGCTATCCTGAAATAATCCTTTATCATTTCGCATACCTCAGCGCCTCAACAGGCTTAAGTTTTGAAGCCTGGTACGCAGGAAAAAATCCCGACAATGAGCCAACGAGAAATGAAAATGCAACTGATGCAATTATTATTGGGATGCTGAATGAAGCCTTCAATAATCCGGTTCCAAGCGCGGACCCAACCACTATTTCCACAAATTTGCTGAGTCCAACTCCAAGAAGCACGCCTATTATTCCGCCGGCAGCCCCAAGCATTCCGGATTCTATCAGGAACAATCCAAATATGTGGTTGTTTCTTGCCCCAACACTCTTCATTATGCCTATCTCCCTCGTCCTTTCAAGTACCGAAGTATACATTGTGTTCATTATCCCAACGCCGCCAACCAATATGCTTATCCCAGCAATTCCCGCAAGAACTGCTTCCACAACGCCGAGAATGTTTCCAAATGTTTCAACGACCTGCTTCGGAGTTTGAATTTCAAAATCCTCCTTCCCTTTCTTTAAGTTGCGGTCTTTCCTGAATGCTTTCTTCAGGTCCTCTGCGACCTTCTCCGGTTCATAGCCCTTCTGCACCGTTGCAACGATGAGGCTCTGTATTTTGCCTATGCCAAGCGCTTCAGTCATGGCATCATATGGCATGAGTATGGCGGAGTCAAACTGGGGATTTCCGGTCTTTGCCATTATCCCCACAACCTCAACAGGCGTTCCCTTTACGGATATCCTGTCCCCGACCAAAAGCCTCCTTGAAAAAATCTCCTTCGCGTGAAAATCATACCCGATTACAACCTTTAGCTTGTCCCCCCTCTTTAAGTGCCTTCCGTCAAAAATCTTTATTCCTGCCGCCTGGTTTACGACGTCAGCTTCCCTCTGGTCTTCGGGATAGCTTGCAATAAAATCAAACTTTGTGGTTCCGTCAAACTCGATGGCGGCTGATTTCAAAAGCCTGCCAACAACAACATCAACGCCCCTGACATCTTTTGCAACTTCGATATCATGGTCGGTAAGGTCTGCTACCGCAAGGCTTCCGGGAGGCCCAAAACCGCTTTGTGAATTCTGGATTATCAGCTTATCCCCTCCAGCGCGTGAAAATTGCCCCACCACAACATCCTCGAGGCCCTGCCCAAGGCTTATGAGGCTTATCACCGCAGCTATGCCTATGAAAATCCCCATCATGGTAAGCCATGACCTCAGGCGCCTTCCCCCAAGGCTTCTTATTGATAGCAGGAAAAAATCCCTTATCATCACTTCTTCCTCTTCCTGTAATAGTAATAGCCGGCTACTCCTGCAGCGACAATCAGCAGCGTGATGATGATTCCGGTGTTGGAGTTTCCATTGCCGAGCCCGTACTTGCTTGCCTCGGAAGAGGTGTATACCTTAATCGGAAGGTCTTTCTTTTCGTAATAATCATTGTTGTTTGCATCCTTGTATGAAAGCACTATTGGCAGGCTGACATACCCGTCTTCCGTGCCTTCCACATAGACGGTAAACTCTTCGGTTTCAAAGTCATCTGAATCTATGTTGCCAATGTAAGCCTCGCTGTTCCCTATAACTTTTATCTTGTCGGTGTCTTCGAGCTTTACGGTCATGAACTTCGTGTCAACTGCGCCTCTGTTCACGAACTTTATCACGACACTTCCCTTTGAGCCGCTATTGACAATGGAGCTTGTGTCAATTGTTGCTGCTATGTCTGGAACACCCCCTACCACAACACCCAGGGTGTCGTTTATTGCATACTTTGTCCCAAGCTCATCGTTGTATGAAAGCTCAAACGGAATCTTGTAGACCTTTGATTTTGCCCCTGCCTCGGCCATTAGGGTAAATTCAGCTTTGCCTGTTGACAGTGCAGGAATCTTCTCAATGGTTTTTGCGTTTGAAGAATGTATTGGTGCAATTGGGACATTCTTCAGGTCGAGCCTTGTAACTATGTTCTGAAGCAGCGAATCGGCAAGGTTCCTGTATGTGATGGTAACTACGCCCGTACCTCCGGGCGCGATTGAACCCGGCTGTGAATCAACATCTGACACATACAGGACTGCATTGAACGTGCGGATTGAGATTTCAAAATCTTTGGGGGTTATCCATCCGCCGGTTCCTATCCTGTATCTTACAGTGAGGTCGTTTTCACCCTCAACTGCATTCTCGTCAACCTTCAGGCGGTACTTTACTATTGCGCCATTTTCGCCTACTTGCCTGCCCTGAAGGCTTCCTATGCTTTTCTGCGCTGAATCCCCTGGCAGAAGCGAAAAGGGATACTTGGGCAGCAATTCAACTGTTATGCTTTCGGCCCTTTCAGAGCCGGAATTCTCAAACTTGAACCTTATCTCCACTATCTCGCCGGGCTGCGCAGGGTCCGGCTGCTGGTTTACCAGCGTGGCGTTTATCTTGTAAGATGTTTCAGGAACCGTGATTGTGGCATAAGCAGAAGCTGCCAAAAATAAAACCAGTACCAGTAATATTGCCTTTCTCATTTTCTCACCCCGACTATTTTTCCGTCTTTAAGCATTTCTATCCTCTGGGACTTTTTTGCAATCCCATTGTCATGTGTAACTATTACTATGGTTTTCCCCTTTTCCCTGTGCAGCCTGCCCAGGAAATCCAGTACATTTTCCCCGGTTTTTGTGTCAAGGTTTCCTGTTGGTTCATCGGCCAGTATTATCTCCGGGTCGTTGGCAAGGCTTCTGGCTATTGCAACTCGCTGCTGCTGGCCCCCGCTAAGCTCGGCAGGCCTGTGGTTTACCCTGTCCTGCAAGTCTACCATTCCAAGCAGCTCCCCTGCGCGCTTAATCCTCTGCTCATCAGACATGCCCTGGAATATCATCGGAAGCATTACATTCTCAAGCGCAGTTAATGTTGGTATTAGGTTGAACTGCTGGAAAATGAACCCAATCTTTCTGCCACGTATTTGGGCAAGGTCGGATTCTGTCAGCTTTGATATGTCATCATTCCCCAGCAATATCCTGCCCCTCGTGGGAATATCCAAGGCGCCTATCATGTTCATGCATGTGCTTTTTCCCGAGCCGGAAGGACCCATGACAGAAACAAACTCCCCCTTGTTGATTGTCAGGCTTATGCCCTTTAGCGCAGGAACCTTTACCTTGCCAACCTCATATATTTTCCATACATTTTCCAGCCTTATGATTGGCTCCTTCATAGCAGCCCCCTAAGCTTAATGTTTGCATCTGCAATTACTTTCCTTATCCTGTCCCTCTCGCTTTCGAGTTTTCTTGCCTTGTACAGCCTGAAAATGTTCTCCCTGAACTGGAAAAGCTCCGGATGTATTTCCTTGAACGGAACTTCGCCCTCCTTCACTTTTTTTATAACCTCAATAATAAATCCGCACTCGCCCTTTCCTGAAAATGACTCAAACACTTTCCAGTTTTCAAGCATCCTGTCCAGCATCTCGCTCTTCTTCTTTAGGGACTCCTCCAGGAACATTCTGCCTTCATCAGTTATGGAATATGTCTTTCTCCTCTCTTCCTTCCTGGATGAAACATAATTGTCCTTGCTGAGGCTTTCCAGCAGCGGATACATGGAGCCTGTGCTTGGCTTCCATCCTGTTTCCTTCTCAATGGCCTTCATCAGTCCGTAACCGCTAAGGGGGCTTCTGGTGAGATACTTCAGGACAATGAACTTCAGGTGGCCTGTCATCATGCTAGTATATCATAACCGATATATCTATATAAATATATCGGTCAAACTGTATCGGAAGAGATATATGGCGGGGGTTGTCTGCCATCATCCGCAAACTATAAAAATACCCCTAAGTTTGAGCGCCCTATGAGAAAAGAGAGAGGGGAAAGCAAGGCCAAGGCTTACATCGTCATTTTCATAGCCTTTATACTGGTTACAAGCATAATAGGATTCCTTTACAACGGAAACACGTCCGGCTCCAGGACGGTGAACGGCAAAAAGTTTTACCCAACGGATAAGGGCTGGCTTCTTACATTGGACAGGGCGCAGTATGTGTTCAGCTATCTTCCCGATGAGATTGGTTCAATTCCTGCTGATGCGTCTCTTGCACTAAAAAATTCACCCATGATTTACATAACATACGGTCCAGAAGACGAGAACGGGGGGAAGATTGCCCAAATGCAGTACGACTTGGGCCTCGCCCTTGTCGGAAAAAACATCTACGTGCAGAACGGCTTCACCGAAAATAATTCTTACCGTCTTCCGATAATAACCTGCGCCAATGCGACTTTGCAGGTTCCTGTGCTTTACATGGGCACATCCGGAAACCTTTCAGTTTCATACGAATCCGGTTGCATCAGGGCTGAATCTGACTCCGAAAACTTTTTAAGATTAAGGGACTCGCTTCTATACGCCGTGCTGGGTGTAATATGACTGAGGAAGATTCAGGTTCCACAAAAGCACTGGCAGTAGCGGTTCTTGTCGTAATTGTGGTTCTGGCAATATTATTTTACAGGTTCAGCCAGCCAAAGCCACAGCCCAAGACAGTTGAGGAGCTTCTTGCCGTGGCAGGAAACCTTCCCGAAGACCAGGGATATATGTATAACGGCATCTACCCCTTTGTGTACATTGACGGATTCTGGTACACCCAGATAAAATCCCCCCAGGGAACAAAGCTGTTTGAACTTCCCTTTAGGTATGGTCCGCGTGATACATCCAATGTAACTGTAAGTGGCAATTTCAACGAGACATTCTTCAACGAGAACAGAAATGTATTTGTGACATTTGACCCGATAGGCAATGACCTAACGCATATCCTGCTGGCAGTTGGTGATTTTGACGCCATGATTGTCAAGGTTTTTGGGAAGATTCCATTGGCAGCCTGCACAAGGAACGAGACTCTTGCCTGCGCAAACCGCCCCATTATCACCTGTGAAAACTCCCCGTTGCCAGTTGTGTATTTCCGCTCGTCTGACGAAGCAGGAGTGTTCATGTCCGGCAACTGCATAATCCTGTCGGGGCGTGAGTTTGACATCGTAAGGTCAACAGACAGGTTTTTGCTCGGAATAATGGACATTGCGCCATGGTAGAGCATTACTTTTCCGAAAAGCCGTCTTCCAAATACAATCTCCTGCAGTTTGAGTGCACCATCAGGGGCATACATCTCCGCTTTTTTTCCTCGCATTCCACATTTTCAGTTGGGAAACTTGACAGGGGCACAAAACTTCTTGCGGAGTCCATGGAAGTAGAAAACGCATTATCCATTCTGGACATGGGATGCGGGATTGGGATACTTGGAATTGTATGTTCGAAATTAAATCCTGCGGCAAGCATAATGATGGTGGATGTGAATGAACGCTCCATAGCCCTTGCGGAAAAGAATGCCAGGCTCAACAGGTGCAGCAACACAACCATATTCAAGTCCGACCTGTATGAGGCATTCGACAATAAATTTGATGTTATAGTCTCAAACCCACCCCAGAAGGCAGGCAAGGAAGTATGCTTTGGGATGATTGAAGACTCCATACTGCATCTCAACAATGGAGGCTCACTCCAGATTGTAGCAAGGCACAACAAGGGCGGAAAGGAGCTGGAAAAGAAAATGAAGGAAGTGTTTGGGAACGTTGCAGCACTCGCAAAGGAGTCTGGCTATCGCGTGTATAAAAGCATTAAATCCTAATCTTCCCCTCTAAAAGACCCAACGCGGCACTAACCCTTGCTATCGGCTGCTCAAACCTTTCAAATTTGCCCGTTCCGGTATATATCGTTATTGCCTCAAGGGACAACGAATCTGCAGGGAGGTATATCCCGTTTGTTTTCACTTGTTCAAGTCTCCGATGGGTGTCTGAAGCTGCTGTTCCTTTGATGTTCGGAAAGCCAGAAATCGAATTTTTTGCCATCTCATTTGCTTTTGCGCGATTAAAGCCCGGCATAATATCTATGCATATCCCATTGAAAACCTCAACCTCGCCCCCAAGGTCCGCAATCATTTGGTAGAGTTCCCTTAGCATATTGTAATTTTCTTTTTGGACGAATGGCTTGTTCCAGACATTGGCATTTATGTAAGGGTGCGCTATTACCGGAAGCCTTCCCTGCCTGTAAACCTCTTCCAAAACTTTTATTGGCCCAAGAGAATCGTCAATCTCCTTTGGGCATCCAAGGGCAAGAATATGGAAATTGCTCCTTACCTCCTGGACTTTGAAAATATAGCCCCTGTTTCCGTTGTAAATGACTTCTGCAAGGCATCCCTTGTCAATTTCCTTCACGCCCGGCATATTTAGGGCCTCTTCATAGGTTAATATTCTTTTTTCCCCGCTCCATGATGCAATTCCCGTAATTCCGTGGGTTGACAGGGCCTTAAGGAGCTCGTCTTGTGGAGCATAATTTGGAAGGTGCGCATGCATGTCAAAAAATATTTTGCCTTCCCTCTCAGGAGCTTTTTTCATGGAATAGTAGCCATATGCCAGCGCTCCGCTCCCTGAGGCTGCTGTTACCCCGCCTAACCCAATCAGCTTTAGGAATAATCTTCTTTTTATTCTTTTGTCCCCCATAGCCAAAGGTAATGGGACCTAAATTAAATAGGTAATGTTTCAGTGGGCTGTTAAGTCTGCTGGATATTGATTTTAATAATTGTCTTAATATGTATTCTACATCTTAGATTAGATAGTTTAGAAGTTGTAATAAAAAACCTTCAGAAATAATAACAAGATATACCAACATACGTCTTTCTTTCTTTGTTAACCAGACTTTTTCATATTTATTATTATTATTCTTTTCTAATCTTTGTATTCTAATTATTTTTCCATTTTTATATATTGGAATACAATAAGACATTTCTGGGT
>JACQSR010000013.1 GCA_016211215.1 Candidatus Woesearchaeota archaeon | reverse complement strand
GAAGTCTGCAACGAGATTAAGCCGTACGCAGGCACAGCAACTGACTATATCTCAAAGGAAGAAAGGGAGGCAAGGACTTCTGCTCAGGGAGATGTTGCAAATGAGGGGGATTTTTAGGGCAGAAATTTTACGGAATTTCCGAACAAAGGTTTATTAAGGCGCAAATCATCTTCAAACGGCATGGACAAAGCACTGGTCGTCTTTCAAAACAATAAAATACGTAGGGTTTGGTATAATAACGAATGGTTCTTCTCTGTCATTGATGTAGTTGCGGCTTTAACGGACAGCCCAAACCCTAGAAATTATTGGAGTATGCTTAAAGCTAGGGAATTGGAGCAGGGAGTTGAACTGTACACAAATTGTGTACGGTTGAAACTGCCAGCAGAAGATGGAAAATTGAGGGAAACCGACTGTTCCAACACCAAAAACATGTTCAGAATAGTCCAGTCAATACCTTCGCCTAAGGCAGAACCATTCAAACAGTGGCTTGCCCAGGTAGGTTATGAACGCGTTGAGGAGATACAGAATCCAGAGCTTGCGCAGAAGCGTATGAAGGAGTTATACGAAGCCAAAGGATATTCTGATGACTGGATTGAGAAAAGGGTGAGGGGGATAGCGATAAGACAAGAGTTAACAGACGAGTGGAAAAAGCGGGGGGTAAAGGAGGATAAGGAATATGCCATTTTAACCAATGAGATAAGCAAAGCTACTTTTGGCAAAACAGTTGATGAATACAGGCAGTTCAAAGGGCTAAAAAGAGAAAACCTGAGGGACCACATGAACGATCTGGAGCTTATCTTTAACATGCTTGGGGAAAGGGTATCCACGGAAATCACCCGAAAAGAGGATGCACAAGGATTTGTGGAAGCGGAAGATGCCGCCAAAAGAGGCGGAAAAATAGCGGGTAATGCGAGAAAAGAAACTGAAAAAGAGTTAGGACACCCAGTCACATCAGAGGAAAACTATCTTTCTGAGCCTGAAAAGAGGAAAAGGCTGGGAGATAAAAGCAGGCATTAACCCGTTTTAAGATTGCAACTGAAAACAAGAAGGAAGTCTGCAACGAGATTAAGCCGTACGCAGGCACAGCAACTGACTATATCTCAAAGGAAGAAAGGGAGGCAAGGACTTCTGCTCAGGGAGATGTTGCAAATGAGGGGGATTTTTAGGGTTTGAGCTTATTTTTGTACATTAAAACCAGTTCTTTAATCAAAAGCTTTATTTCCCTTATATTCTCCTTGGCAGCGCTAAAATCCGCTTTTTTGCCGTAGTATACAAGGGAATTTCTTTTAAACCTGCAATCATCAAAAACGCGAAATAAATCCCCAACTTTAAGCACATCACGCAGATAATAGCCCGTGCAGAGGTGGTTATCTGCCTTAAATCCATCGACCAACAGTATGGCATGAAGTATCTCCAAAGCTGAGGAATAATAATTCTCAAAGATGTAATTTGCATTTTCTTCTTTAAGCTGGCTCTCTTCAAGAAACCCAATCCTTCCCAAAGCAGTTTCATAAAGGGATTTTGCCTTGGCTTTATTCGGAGTAACCCGTACAGAAACTGAAGCCTCGATGCATTCCTCCCAAGATGACGCCTTCATTTGAATATCCTGACAAAACTGTTTAGCACAATGCCGTTTAAGATATTGTTTGCCAATTGCCTATTCTCAACAAGCCGGATTCCTGAATAGTGCAGGATATGGATTCTCCTTTTTAACTTTTTCTGGTAAATTTCCGGAATTTTTACGGCTTGCCCTGTTTCTATATAAAGGTCGATGTCGCTTTCCTCGCTATCTTCTCCTAGGGCGTAGGAACCAAAAACCATCATTGCAGGATTTCCATATTCACCAATCACATAATCGACCAAGCCGGACGCATACAAAGACCGAAGATTGAATATCTTTTTTTCCAGCAAGAAAACTTTCGAAGACCTGTCTGCAGAATAAAGCTTCACGCCAGATATTATGGTGCTTTTAAGAATCCCCTCCTTCTCGAGCTCTTTTGCGTACCTTATCGCTAATGGCAGAGGTACTTTTACTTCCCGCTCTATCTGCCTTACCCTAAGCCTATTTGTAGGGTACTCAAAAAAGAACTCCACAATCCTCTTTTTGATATCTTTATTTCTCATACGATAACAAGAGTTATCAGATGATATATAAAGTTTTCGGTTTTTAAGTTACACCCTGCTATTAAGGATGTCAGGTGCAGGAACAAGGGACATTATTCGCAGAGCTCACAGCAAAGCCGGGAAAGTCATTGGGTAGAACTGGAACAACGCCAATTGTCTAGTCAGAAAACGACAAAGGACTTATTCAAAATTGCTTGCACGAGGAGATGTACAGAATGAGGCGGATTCCTTATATTAATTGACAAATAGCTTTATAAATACTTATTGCAAGGAAATGCCAAGAGGTGCATATATGGGGTACTTTAAAACTCAGGTTTCAGTTTTCCTTAATTCGTGGAAGCGCCTGGGCTGGAACCTGATACCGATAGCGGCATTTGACATACTTGCCGTTGCCATGATTGCGCTCATAGGCATGCTGTTCCTTACCATGGCTGCATCGAAGGTTTCCTTCCTTCAGAACGCATCAAACATACAAAGCCTGCCGCTGGAGGAAGCGACCAAGCTTGCCCAGGATTTAAAGGGATTCATACTGTTCTTCGTAATAGCGTTCTTTTTGCTGCTGCTTTTCTCAATCGCAGTCTGGTCTTTCTTCAAGTCATTGTCGTGGAGCGTTGTTGCGGACAAAAGCGTAAACAAAAAGGCAGGGGAAAAGATTCAGAAGCTGCTTGCAAGATACGGAATAGGCAGGGCAGCTGCGTTTGCAATACTGGGCATTGCTTCTTTCGTGATAATATGGCTGTCAATCGTAACATCAAATATTTATGCGTGGGCAGCCTTGGGAGTTGTTTCCTTCATTGCAGTATGGATTGCATCGCAGTCATTCTCCCTAAATCATCTTAAGAATTTCCTCATAGCAAACCTGATATGGGTCTTTGGGTGGTTTGCAGTACTGGCTCTTTTGGTTACTGCTGTCAAGCAGGAGGCACAGATATACCTTGCCATGGTGCTGTTTCCGGCAATAATCCACTTTTCAGGCGTGCTGTATGCTTCCATTGCAAGAAGGCGCACATGGAGGGTTTTCAGGGAGACCCTTGTCAGGGGGATAAGAATACACCGCTTCATAATTCCCTGGATACTAATGATTGGGATATTGCTGATTTACAACTTAATATGGGGAGTCATAGTAAGGGATTCAGGCAGGTTTTTGCTGCTTAACATAATAGTACTATCCTTATACCTTGCATGGGCAAAGATATACTATTCAGACGTGATAGAATACGCAACATGAAAAAAAGGGGACAAATTACCCTGTTCATAATTGTGGGCATAGTAATGCTGTTTTCATTAGGCATGTTCATCTACTTCAAGTCAGAGGTTTCAAAGCCAAGAGAGCAGGCTGAGATTGAAGTTTTGCCAGTGCAGAGCTTCGTAACGGCATGCATAGATTCCCTGGGAACTGAAGCCATAGAGAGGATTGGCGAGCAGGCTGGATATGTTGATATTCCCGAATCCGTAAGGTCGAACAAAAACTCCTATCTTTCACTGCTCGGCATAGGGGATGCCATACTCCCATATTGGTGGTACAAGGGCGTTTCAGCAATTCCGTCGCCTGATTACATGAAGAACGAGATTGCCTCTTACGTCGAAAGCAACCTCAAGGTATGCCTGAACAATTTTATGCCGCTGAAAAATGAATTCAGGATTGAGGAGCAGGGAAAAGCTGAGGCCATAGCATCAATAAACGAGGAGGATGTCAGCATAAGCGTGAAATATCCGCTGAAAATAATTTCCCTCACCAACAGCTCCGTACAGGAGGTTGGGGAGTTCGATGCTATAATACCCATAAGGCTGAAAAAGGCTTACGAGCTTGCAAGGGATATAATTGATTCGGAGAATTCCGAAAAATTCCTCGAGAAAAAGACCATAGACTTAATGGTGGTTGATGAATCAATACCGGATACCGACATTGAAGTTACGTGCGACAAGCGCGAATGGTACCTGCCGCAGATAAGGGAGAGAATGAAGAAGCTTGTCGCAACAAACTTCCAGTACATCAAGATTGCAAATGCGGAATTCAACGACCAGAGCTACGTTGAGTCACCTGAAAGCACAAGATACAATGAATCTTACTTTGGCTACCATTATGTGTGGAATGTCTCGGAAAAATCATATCCGGGCATGCACGCTACCGTATCCTACCTGGAGAACTGGCCGCTGTACATGTATGCAAGGCCGTCGCGCAATGGAGTGTTAAAATCAAACTCGCAGGATGGCTTTGACATGCTTGAAGGGCTGTGCCTTCACATATGGCACTTCACATACGACATTGTGTACCCGGTTGAAGTTACCATACATGATGAGGAAAATCCAAGGCACCGCGAATTCAGGTTTACCTATGCAACGGATGTTTCAGTAAAAAGCAACACCCCTGCAAGGGAGAATTTTGCCTCAACGGTGTTTGAGTTTGCCGGGCAGGGAAACCAGGAAGAGTATTGCAGCTCGCCAAGGAACGAAGTTACATTATACACCCTGGATTCCGTGACGAAAGAACCAGTTGCTGATGCCAATCTTACATTCGTATGCGGCGGGTTTAGCTGCCCCGTAGGAAAGTCAGAGATACTCGGATTTGGGGCTGCTGCAGGCATGATAAAAAAAATGCCCTACTGTGTTTCAGCTTTCATCAAGGGCTCTGCAACAGGCTATGCGGCTGCACAGAAGAACATCCAGTCGAGCCTGAAGGACAGGGCATACACCCTTGAGCTAACTCCCGTGAAGGAATTTGATATTGAAGTAAGGAAAATTGTTAACGGGGCTGAAATCAGCTTAGGCGAAAATGAAAGGGCGTTCATTTCAGTTATCGGACCTGATTTCGAGGAGAACATAGTTTATCCCGTACTTACCGAAGAGAAGTTCAGGCTGCTTGCAAAGTCGGATTTTGCCTACAACATTACCATATACATAATCACCAATGAATCCGTGCTTGGAGGATATCAGGCAGAGTGGAGGCCATCATGGATGTTGCTAAAGGATGCGAAGAAAATAGTTTTTTTAACCGCAGTTTCTGATTCGGCTGATGACAGCGAAAGGTACAAGTTTGTCGCTCAGCTAAAGGAAAATTCAAAGAAAGTGCCAGAGCCGAGGCCTGAATGAAAAGGATAATTGCGCTGGCGATGGCATTGCTGATAGTTATGCTGCCGTTCACTCTTGCAGAGATTAACGCAACAACTGAAACCACGCTTGAGGTTGCGCTTCCCGATTACTGGAACAAGAAGGAGATTGACATTACGGGAAAAACTTCTCCAAATGCAAATGTAGAGCTGTATGTCAATGGGGTTCTTTCGAGGATAAATGACCCTGCGTTTACCGGCGAATCCGGGTTAGTTGCATTCTACGGTGTTGGACTAAAAGAAGGGTCCAACGAAGTAAGGATAGCTGCAAATAAAGCCAAGGAAGTGAAGAAGAGCATTATTGTGGATACCTCAAAGCCTGTGCTGACGATAAGCCCTATTAAGAATATAACATTCAGCAAGAGCATAAACTTCACGGGAACTGCATCAGAGGCAGGAATGCTCAATATTTATGCCCAGTTCAAGAAGGGGGCTGATAAAACTCCTCCGCCAAAGATTGATGGATTGCACGCAGAGGATGTCAAGGAGTATTCCATTAAGCTTGGGTGGAATGCAACTGATGAAAAGGATTTCTTCAGGTATGTTGTTTACAGGGAAGATATTGGTGCTCTTGCGACTGTTTCTTCCCAGAGAAGCCCGATGTATGTAGATTCAAAAGTAGAAGCTGGTTCAAAATACAAATACTCTATTTCCGCAGTTGATAAATCTGCAAATGAGGGCGAAAAGTCCGATGAGATAGAGGTTGAGACTTTGGAAGGGGAGGCAAAGAACATTTCAAAGCCTTCTTCAATAAATGTTACCGAAGTGATTGCGTCAAAGATGATAAAGGCATTTAATGTTTCTGGCTCTTTTTCAGGCTCGTTTTTGCTTGAGGAAGGGGATGGAAGCTATTCAATCACATTTGAGCTTGAGGACAAGGCAAAGAACAAGGATGATGTTGAGAAAGAGGTTTTGCTTGACACGACAGCGCCAAAGATTGAGCTTATCAGCCCAACCTCCGGGGATTTTGTTTATGAGAACTTTGCTGACCAGGTGACATTTGTGGGAAGGACCGAACCATTTGCCGTTGTGCATCTGTTTGTGGAAAGAACGCCGTTTGGAAGCACACTTAACGCGAGCTTTGATGTTGCCGGATTATCGGAAAGACTGGAAACACTGCCTGAATCCTCGCTTACAGCAGACTGCATTATTACAGTTGGGAAAAAGAGGGAATGCAAGGGCGGGGCAGATTATTCCACAAAAGCAGACGAGGAGGGAAATTTCAGGATTGAGAACGTGGACTTAACATCAATTGCCGCGCTTGGGCTCAACATTGAGAGTGTTTCTCCCCAGAACATTGACAATCTGAGGAGGGAAGGAACTGCCGCTTCACGGGATGTTGCAAGGCGAAGGTTTGACAGCGTTAAGGCTAATCTTTTGTTCATAGCAACGGACCAGGCAGGGAAAAGGGGCATAAAGCAGTCGCACATAAACATAGGAAACTGCTGGTCCGGAGATTTTAAGTTTGATGCGATTCCGCTGATAGAGTACCAGACTCCAACATTTTTATCTCCGGAGAGGATTTCGGAAGGGACTGAAACCATGCAGTTTTTAATGAATATTTCATACATCGGCGAAGGGGATTCAAGAAACGTGCAGATTAAGAGCTTGCAGATGATGAGCGCATGCGACGATGTAACCAAAAGCAATTCGCTTACAAACCTTTCCTGCAAGATAATGCCGGGCAGCTGCTCGATGAAGCCGTTGTATGCCGGCTCTTCCGTTTATTACAGCAACTGCAAGCTCAAGCGCCATCCCGGATTGAGCACATGGACAAAGAACGACTGGAACGGATTGTTCAGGGCTTTGAAGGGGCATGAGATGATATTTCCGTTCAAGGTTACTGTAGCCTATACTGAAACACTTCCGCTGGAGGATGTTGAGTCGAGCTTTAACGAGGAAACGGGAACTTCAACATTCATACCGGAAGATGCAGCTAGGGCTACTGTAAGGCAGGTGAACGGTGTGCAGACATTCTGCCAGCCGGTTGCCTACACCATAGACGATTCAAGGATTAACCCGAAAGAGGTTTTGCCGGACTGGCTTCTTTATGACGCAGTTGACTGGCTGAACAGTTCCATTTATTATATGAACAAGGCGCAGGAGGTTGTAGACGGAGTTTTAAGAGTTGCTGGGTTTTCCTGCGCAAGCTCGATAATTTTGGTTTTTGTCACCGGAGTTTACAGGAGATGGAGCTGTTCGTTTGAGACTGGATTGAAGAAGCTTGAAACACTTACTGAAGCGGCTGACGTGCAGAGAAAAAATGATTGCCAGACTTGCCTTGAACATTCGCCGCTTGACAGCAATAAGATGGGGGATGGCAAAAAATACAAGGACTGGAAAGATTTTGACCAGAAAGAGATGTCAGACACCTGTTTGAAGAAATGCTATCCAACATGCGCTTCTGGATGGTCAGCAGAATCAACAATGTACACGGGCATGAGATGGACTTGCGACAGGTTCCTTGGGCATCCTGCTCCATCTGCATGGACTGAAGAGAAGAAAGACGAAGAGCTAATCAAGAAAGCAGAGGACATTGCGGATTCCTGCAATTCTGATGGAGGTGTTAGCGGGGTGCCGTTGACTGCAGGAGATTGCATAAAACTTGCTGCGAAATACAAAGTTGAAAGTCAGTTTACGCGAGAGGAGAAATGTGTGGAAGGATTTGATGAGCGTAAGCAACCAGTTATGTACCAATTGGGGGATAAGGAATCAAGTAACGACAAGAACGATGGAAATGTTTGGAAACTTTTAACAAAAGAGGGAAATAATTGGGGATTTAGTAAACCAAGATATGCAATTAGTGATGACGGTGAACACTTTACCACTAACAAAGCTGAATCGTGCCAGGAGTTATGTGCTGGTCCGAAGGAGAGTAAAGGTTTAAAGGATATTTCATTTGAAAAGAATAACAAAGGAGAAGTAACATCTATTTCAATTAAAGAATCCTCTTTCACTCAAACTGCTGTTGGATTTTGCGATACATCATCCAATTGTGAGACCTATGCAATAGATAGGGAAAAATTTGGAGAGACAATCCCAAAAGACGTAACTGCGACAAGGTTAGGTTACACACAAGATTGTTTCTATAATGGATATAGTGTAAAAAAAGATCCCAACGGAAGAGTGGAATGTTGTTGCTTAAAGATAAAAGGGTTGGAAAAAAATACTAAAGACAAATACTACCACCCCGAGGATGTCGAGAACAAGGACATCCTTGATGCGCCAGTTCCGGTTCCTGCGACAAACTTCAAAGAGATGCAGTTCAGCTACAGGTATTCAAGGGAAAAATGGAATCCGGAGCCAAATGGAGATGACAAGGAATACAATCCTTACAGGTATATTTCAGGAAGAGACAGGTCTGCGTGCTTCGGGCAGAACAATTGGATATTTGACGAATTGCTGAGAAAAGAGGGCGAAGAGGGAAGCATACTTGTTCTTGACCCTGCAAAACAGACTACATCAGCGTTCCAGTGTTTGGCAATAAATCAGATACAGGCAAGATTGAGCGAGCTGAAGAACATGATGACTGCATTGCAATCATGCCTGATAACTGTAAGGACAACGGGAACTGCCGATGCGGGGGTGTGCAAGGAATTATTTACCCAGTATGTTTGCTCGTCCCTGTGGCGCGTAATCCAGGCTTTCAGGGACAAGTGCAGTCCATTGGAGCTTCCGGACCCGAATGTGGACTTGGGGATTACAGATTATTTCTCAAAGGGTGTTTCGGGAGTATTTGACAGCGCTGCAGGAACGCAAAAGCTGTTGGGAGAGGAGTACAACAATGTTGCGTTGAACAATTTCCTGGGCATTGGGGAAGAGGCCTTTGCAAGGAAGATCTGCCTTGCTGCTTTCGGATATGACTGGGAGCTTGGGTTTGACAAGTTCATGGACGTTGCATATACAACACCGTTTGCGACTTTGGTTCAGCCTGTTACTGCAACACGGGAATACATCGGCTATGACCCAAAATACGGAAAGTCAAAATATGAATACAGAAGCTCATGGATAATCAATCCCGGATGCGATATAGACAGCTACAGGGTTTACCTTACGTGCGTTACGGATGAGGAGCTTGGAAAGCCGGGAGTGGACTGCTCGGCGCAGAACGAAATAAACGGCAACAACTGCGATTGTTTGGCAGGAAAAAGGCAGGTTTCTGATGCGGTATTGAAAAGCGGCTCAAGGGTGAAGCAGGGTGAGCTGCTGAACCAGGATGCACATGATATAAAGACCGAGATACAGAGATACGACCATTTGAAGTTTGTCTTAAAGCCGAATGTTGGAATACAGAAGAACCTGAAATCGTCATGCTTCCCCGAGGGAAATGAAGACGGCGTATTTTACTTCCCGATTACAGACAAGACCGCGCAGGACATAGCTGACTGCAGGGTTGACGCAACATCAGGGGTGTTTGCATGCGACCAGGGGATTGCGTTTTTGGGCAACAAGGGAACTGCAAGCATCGAAGGAATTGAGATTGAATCCGGGGTGCGCACCATAACCAAGGAGTTTACAAGGCAATCTGGTTCCATCAGGGGACTGTATTACGGAGATGAACTTAGCGTAAAGCCGTGGATAAACAGGGGCGCAGGGCCGGATGTGTGCCTGGAGATGGAGCTTGAGGGAGCGCAAGGGCCGGAAGGAACGCCCTTAATTATGGGGATTACCACGCAGGGCTCGAATGATTATGGATTGTTTAATTTGGGTAAATTAAAACAGGTAACCGGGCCGAGGCTTGACTATCAAAGCAGCCAGTTCACTTTAAGTTACGGGACTATAACTAATGACAAAGTAGATTCTACATTAACGATAGAGTTTATCGATGGGGATTCACCTGTTGATGGAAAAATAACATTTAGTGCAGATAGCAAAGATAAGGTAAAGATTAATGGAGATGGTGAAGGGACAATCAGTGAGGGACATGCTACATTCCAGGGGTTTGGAACTGAAATTACATTAACACCCAAAGGAGCCATAACACCCGGCCAGTCTTTTAAAATCACAGTGGTAAATCCATCTTCCACCATATCAACAAAGAAACTCAATCTCAGGCTGAATTACCTTACCGCAGATGCAGAGGGCAAGTTTAATTCTCCGGAAGACTGCAACATAAATGACCCGGTAAAAGGAGGGGAGAAAACTTATAATCTGGAAGTGAAGCAAAAGCCTACGAATCCGTGTGAAAGGACTGATGGTAAAAATAAAAACACAAACGAATGCCTTTGTGGTACTACTGCTGTTTGTTCTAGTGCATTATCCTATTGTTTAATTAAAGATGGGGGAGAGGGGAGTTGTTCGGCCACACCACTACAACCATGACCAACATAATATCTTCATCGATGAAAACCGCGTGGGATGCGGTTAGAAAGCATAAGATGATTTTTGCGGTTATCCTCATTATGCAGGTAATCTTTCTTTCTGCGTGGTTTGCAAACCAGTTTTATTTTCAGCAAAAGATAAACGAGGGCGTGGTTAATGTCATGGATAGGGTACAGTCGAATTTGCCGCCCGAAGAGAAGATAAGCACCGCAATACTAAGCGGGGAAAGCCTTGTTTCAGACGATTTTTTGGATGCGGCAAATCTTTACGATTCAGTCATATCTGATGTACGGCTCTGGCTTATAGTTTCTGCAGTGATATTTGCACTGCTGAACGGCCTTGTATGGGGATTCACGGGCAAAATCCTGAACAGGGGTTTTGTTGCGTATTACCCCAAGTTTATTGCAGCAAGCGTAGCTTATTTTGCACTTATCATCCTGTTCTTCCAGCTTGCGTTGGCTTCCATTAGTGTCAACCCTGCTGAGCTCCAGAATACATTCACTTCAAAGTCCTACCTGTTCATTGCAGCCTCGATTGTGGTATTGTATTTCATGCCAGTCTCATTTTCATTAATCGCAAATAAGGGGCTGAAAGAACTGCCAAGGCAGACATTGCTCATTGGAATAAAGAAGTTTCCAGGAGTTTTGCTTTTGTACATCGCATGCATACTGCTGATTGCAATACCTATGGCATTGATGATTGCATTCACGGAAAATATCTATGCAGTCATATCAGGCACGGTCCTGCTTATTCTGGCAATTTCATATGCGAGAATTTCTTTCATGGCCGGGATTCATTCTATGGATTCATAATTTTCCAATCTTTGCCTCAACTTCCCTGTACATTTCGATGGAAAGATAAAAGCCGTGCGCTATCATGCCGTCGATGCATTTTTTGGCTTCATTTCTGCTTATTGCCTTTTGCTTGAGAAGAGCAATCACAAGCCATATTGAGCCATGCTTTTCAATGCCCATTGATTCTGCAATATCCCTTGCATAAATCTCGTCAATAATTGCCGTTGCCCCCATCTCCCCGGCAAGCGACAAAACCTCATTATCGGCCCTGCTCAATGAGGGAATTTGGACAAGCTTCTTTGGCTTTGCCACGATGAGAATGTTTTTCTTAATCAGCCCGTCAATGTATCCCGCTTCAGGCTCCCGCCTTTCAAAGCCGCGCAAAACCACCTCGCCATAGACCGCAGCAGGAATCAGCTTTTTCCCCTTTATTTTAGAAATGTGCCCAAGCAGCCTTACCTTCCCCAAGTAAATCAGTGCAGAAGCATCCAATACATAATCCATTACAGGGCACCCAAATCCTCGCGTACTGCCCTGTCCTTTACCCACTGGATTTTGGCGTCCTTTATTTTTGCGGAAAAAGACCACACATCAAGGCCCGCAATCTCAGCTGCCCTGCTGAATGTTGTTTTTCCCCCTTCAAGCAGTTTAAGCGCGTAAGCTTCCTTCCATTCCTGGATTGACGAGTAGAGCAGCTTGCGCACCGCGGAAGACCTTTCAAGGTGCTCTGCCTCCATGTATTGCTCCAGCTCCTTCTCGAGCGCCTTTGGAATCCTTGCTGAAACTGTTGCCTCTGTTGCCATATTTGTATACAATGTATACATAGTATATAAAGTTTACGCTTTTCCGGGCTCTGTCCTGAATCTCGCTAACGCTCGCCTTTAGCAGCTTCTCGCTTGCTCTTGTAACTTCTATGGCTGACATTTCCCATAAGGAATTCCCTTTGTCAGCTATATGTAGAATTAAAAGAAGCTCGACTTTAGGCTGCTAAAGGACTTTCAGGACAGAGCCGCTTTTCCGCGCCAAGAATCGTGCTTATTCGCTTGACGCTTCTGCTGATTCCTGAGGCTGTTCACCAGATTCCTCAGATTGCAGTTCATTGACCTCTTCGGATTTTGCTTCTGAGGTTTCCCCAGTTTCTTCCAATGCCTCTTCAAGCTCTTCCTCGAGGCTTTCCGTTGCGTGGCCTTTTTCCCGTGCTGAATAAAGCTGGTCTATAAGTTCAAGAACCCTTTTTTCTGCGTACTTTGCCTTATCACTATCAGAATTCCTTTTTTCCGAGCCATGAACCCCTATTGAATATCCCCTGAACCTTCCCTCTGAACGCTTGGCATAAAAATCCCTTAGCAGGCTGTCAACTTCCTTTTCCATTTCCAGGGTGTCCTTGTCCGTGCCAACATAGAGATGGGCAGTTTCGTGCGCAAGAACCCATTCAATTACATCATCCACCGACATATGGCGTTCCCTTGCAGTCTCATGAGCAAGGTCATAAAAATTGGGATTAACCTTAAAGATTCCTTCTTCAGGCACCACGCCCGCAAGAGTGTTGCCGGATAAAAAGCCTCCTGCAACGTGAGTTATATTTGCTGAACTGTCATAACCTATAGACTCTAACCGGCTTCTTATTGATTTTGTGGTTTTTGAGTTTTGAGAGTTAATCCAGTACTGCCTTGCGGTTTCTGCCATTGAAAGAAATTTTCCAACGCTTCTCGGAGAGCAATGCACTTCCAAATCAGTTTTATGGCCGAACCAGTTGTCGCGCTCAAATGGAACTCCTGAAATGTTTTCAATGATGCCAATGTCCTTGTGGGGCTCAACATACTGCAGAACAGGGTTTGGTCCCATCCAGGATTCCATCCATTCATAGGGCCTTGGAAGATTTCCTGCAAGAATGTCACGCAGCTGAAAGCCTTCGCCCACACCATAAACATCTATCATCCTGCTCCTTGGATGGTCCACATTGGCCCAGATGGCAGTGTCGTAATTAATAGTATCCCCTTTTCTTAAGGCGGATTCCAGCATTTTCTCT
>JACQSR010000012.1 GCA_016211215.1 Candidatus Woesearchaeota archaeon | reverse complement strand
TCGATAAGAAACCACATCCTTTAGGATGTGGAGTGATCGACGATTTTTATCATAATAGGGGATGAAAATAATTAATAATTTTAGTGGGTTTTTCATCCTCTAGTATATACTAGCGGCAATAACTATTGGACATTATTTATTTAGTGCCGCTATTATATGTTCTGTGAATATAATGGCTCACTTGTGCATTAAGAGCTTTTGTTCGCCATTATCAATTACTATGGACAAGACCTATCTCGCAGTCCATCCGCCGTCAACCACAAGGTTATGGCCGGTTATGAAGCCTGATGCGTCAAGCGCAAGAAAAACAGCCGCATTCCCGATATCTTCAGGAGTTCCAAATCTTCCAACAGGGGTGTTGTCCATAAGCGACTTCCTTGTTGGCTTGTCATCCAGCATGGACTTGGTCATGTCCGTAACAATGACGCCGGGGTCTATGGCATTTACAGTAATTCCGTATTTAGCGTAATCAAGTGCAGCCTCCCTTGTGAGTTCGGTAACTGCGCCCTTTGAAGCGCAGTACGCGCTTATGCCTGGAAAACCAACAATGCCCGCAATTGAAGCGATGTTGATAATCCTGCCAGGCTTTTTCTGGCTTATCATCTGACGTATGGCATATTTTGAACACAGAAAAACCCCTTTAAGGTTTACGTCCATCTGCCTGTCCCAGTCCTTTTCAGTCAGGGTGGTTATTGTGCCAGAAACTAGAATTCCTGCGTTATTGACCAGAATGTCAAGCCTGCCAAACTTCTCAACTGATGTTTTAATTAGATTTCTTACATCCTGCTCCCTGGAAACATCAGCTTCAACAAAGATTGCATCACTGCCGAGGCTTTTTATCTCTTTTACCGCATCAAGAGCATCCTTGCCTTTTTTGTGGCCGTTTACAACAACGCTGCAGCCCTCTTTTGCCAGCGCAATTGCAATTCCTTTTCCAATTCCCCTGTCAGAACCGGTAACTATTGAAACCTTTCCCGCAAGCCTTTTCATATGTGCACCTCTTTTGCCCGAATAAAGCTGTTCGACTATAAAAAGTATATGCCAAGGCTTCCAAGCGCAAGCATAGCCAATGTGATTACAATGCCCTGGAACGGAAACAATACTCTGCCTTTTACTTCCTTCAGCTTGAAGTGAATCCATAGAGCGCCAAAGCTGAGGATGGCTCCAAAAAGGCTTCCCACGAAGAGCTTGTTTACAAAGTACACCTTGTTCAGCACTGAGCCAGCTTCGCCTGCCAACAGCAATGGAATATAAATGCTTTCCTTGTTGATTGAAAGCAGCGGGATTACAGTAAGCAGGAATGACAGCAGCACAATAATCTGTGTTTGATATTTGATGTATTCCTTCTTTAGCATCCTTGCAACCCACAATCCTGTGGAGATTGCAAAGGCTCCAACAAAAATCCCGATAATGCTTATGTCAAGGCCGTAGTAGTTTGCCGAAACTGCCGCGGCACCAACAGCTGCCGTGCACAATGGGCAGTGCGCATGTGCTAAAGGGATAAGCGCAATAAAAGAAAACAACATTGCAATTATGGGCTTTTTCATGGTTCAATGGCAGCAGCTATGTGATTTTGGCCTTTTTTCGTACTGTTTGAGGCAATTTTGGGAGCAGAACCAGCTGCCGTGCTTTTCCATTCCCCTGCCCTTTTCTTCCTTCATCCCGCACACCGGGTCTTTCCTCTTGAAGAGTCCGAACATCAGCATCCACCTACCATTCCGCCGGAAGATTGCGCATTTCCGCCAGATAGCCTTGCAGGCAGTGTTCCGTGATGCTCATACATCATCTTCTCGTTATCTGTCCAGCCGGACGTGTCAACAGCGCCAGTTGCAGCACCGGTTACAGCGTTGCTTCCAACCTTATCCTTTAATGCGCTTATCTGGAAGGATTGTACTATGGTGGTAACCAATACAAGTGCAACCACTCCCAGCGTAATATAACTCGTTTTCATTTTAGCAACCTCCTACCATTCCGCTGCCTGAAGCAGCAGCTTCGTTTTCAATGCCCCTGTACTTGTTTGAGGCAAGGTTAATGTAATTAAGCTCAATGCCTTTGCCCTGCAGGACTTCTGCCTTTGCAGATATCTTGCCCGGGAAGGACAACGTTTTCCATTTTCCCATCTCTTCAAGTATCTGGTCGTCTGTGTACTCTGTTGGATGGTTTTTGATTAGATACTTTGCAATGCCCCTCATTGCTGCACTATGGGAACAGCCGCATGCAGCTTTTCCGTCTGAAGTGATTACAGAATCTGCCCCGCAGCAGTATTCGCAGCTAATCTTGCTTGCAATTGAGATGTACCTTTTTTGGTTATCCCCTGACAGTGTTATCTGCCTGTCCAATGTACCCATTTTTCCCAATGTGGCATCTGCTTTCTTGGGGTCATCAGCAGAAACGTCATCAAAGCTTACGCCAAGCTCTTTCCCGTAAATGTCGGGAATACCCTTAGGGGTTATTTGGGACTGAAGCTCGCTGTTTCCGGACTGCTCTACAGGCTGCTCCATGCTCATTTCAGCAACTGAAGCTCCGCTTACGCTGTTGCCCCCAAATCCACTCATTAGGGCTATGTTGTACAATGTTACAATGGCCACCAAAACAAGCAGCCCTATTGTGATTTTGCCAACCAAATCGCCCTGCTGGGGCGTATCTTCGGAAATATCATTTTCTTCCATTAAATTCACCTTGGAAGCCAGGAAAGTGAAACCCCTTTTTAAAATAACTATGAAACTAGTTTCAATCTACTTTAGAACTACGATATTTGTCATCCCGCGCCTTTTCCTTTCCAGCACGCCCTGGGACTCAAGCTTGTCAAGCACCCTGCTTACCTTCACCTTGCTGAACCCTGTTTCCTTTATCAAATCTGTCTGGTAGGCCGAGCCTTCCTTTAACTTGATAACATCAAACACCTTCTTTTCTTCCTCGTCGAACTTTGATGTGTCAACCACGATTTCCCTCTTCAGGATTGCCTGCTGCCTTGGAACGAACAGAAGATAAACCCCAACTCCGAGTATAAGGAACCCAAGGCCGAATGCAGAAACAATAAGCCAGGAAACGTTGCTTGTGTGTGCAGGGCACTCTTCCATGGGGAGGTCGTTCTGGTGGAATTCGGTGCATAATGTTGCTGCCTGAACGTCAACATCCGTCTTTACAAAGATAAGTATAGCAAGCAGCACTACAGCCAAGCCGATAAGTGAATAGCCAATAGCTTTTAGGGTTTCCATGATTCCGAGGCACTAACATTGATTTAAAAAGCTTTGCAAAATCTGTAATGGTTGTGGTACTCATAGAATTTACGGACAAACCGCAACGCTTAAAAATCAATGTATGTTCTACTATAGGTAAAGCAAAATGAGGTAAAGTGATGAAAATACTTTTGGTTAACCTTCCCTGGATTGATGACACTGAGTTTTCTGCATTGCGCGCTGGAAGCAGATGGCCTCACCTGAGGATGAAGCGAGAGCAGCTTCCGTACTATCCATTTCCATTCTTTCTTGCCTATGCTGCGGCTGTGCTGAAGCAGAACAACCATGACGTTTACCTAAAGGACTGCGTTGCCGAGAGGCTGAACCAATACGGGTTTTTGAAATACCTTGAAGAGGTAAAGCCGGAAATGGTCGTGATGGAGACTTCCACTCCAAGCATAGAGAACGACTTAGCCTGGGCCAAGAAGATAAAGGAGATCGGATGCATTACCGTCATGACTGGGCCTCATGCAACAGCAGTTCCGCTTGAAGTGCTTAAGGAGCCATATGTTGATTACGTTCTTCCGGGCGAGATTGATTACAGCCTGCGGGACCTTTCAAATACACTAAGGGACAAGAAGAATGTACATGCGCTAAGCGGAGTGCACAGCAAGATGCCCAATGGTGATATGGTAATGAACAAGCCTGCGCCCCTGATTACGGACTTGGACGGGCTCCCTTATCCATACAGGGAAGGGCTGCCGATGGAAAATTACATTGACCCTGCGTGCAAGCACGCCCCGGGAATACAGATGATAGCCTCCCGCGGCTGTCCGAATCAATGCATTTACTGCTATGAATCCCAAAATTTCTATGGGAGGCCCAATTACAGGGTGAGAAGCGTGAAGAATGTTGCGGATGAAATGGAGCACCTCATCAAAACTTACAAAGTAAGGGAAATCTATTTTGACGATGCGTTGTTTTCCGTTTCACAGCAGCGTGTTATAGAATTATGCGATGAAATCCTTAAAAGAAAGATGAACATTTACTGGAGCGCGATGTGCGATGCGAAGCTGAAGATTGAAACATTGCGGAAGATGAAGGAATCTGGATGTGTTATGATTAAGTTCGGGGTGGAAAGCGCAAACAGGGAAATTCTTAAGAACATAAGGAAGCACATTACTCCGGAAGACGTCATTGCTATAGTCAGGAACTGCAGGGAGATTGGAATTGAGACCCATGCAACCTACATGTTTGGGCTGCCCGGAGAAACGAAGGAGACTATAAAAGAAACAATGAATTTTGCATTTAACATCGCTCCTGCCGACACTGCTCAGTTTGCCGCCGCAATCCCAAATCCAGGAACAAAGTTCTATGAGGATGCTAAACGCAACGGATGGCTTGTTACAACTGACTACAAGAAATATGCAGGGCAGGATGTTGTGGTGCAGTACGAAGGCCTAAGCGCAGAGGATATCTACAGGGCAGTGCACAGGGCAAGAAAGAAGATAATGCTTAAGGTTGCAATGAACCCGAGGCAGTTTTTCCAGTATGTGAAGATAATGTACGGCTACGGCGGGATGAAGGGTGTTGCCGACAACCTCTACGGAAAGCTGAGTTATTTGTTCTCGAGCAATTCAAGGCCGGCGTAGTTTCAGCTTATAATCCTTGACTTCAGGCCTTTTATTTTTGCAAAATCCTTGTCGAGTGTAATGAGTTCGGCGTGATGGGCTTTGCAGACTGCAGCTATGAGGACATCCAGCTTGTTTATCTTATTTCCGGTGCGGCTTAGTTCCTGCTCAATCTCTGCGCCCAGCTTTGCAGCTACTGCGTCATGCTGAAGAACCTGTGCTTTGGGCAATATCCCTGCATAGATGAATCGGTCTTTTGGAGAGGTGGCGCCGGCAAGCACCTCGTGAATGCTTATGCTGGTGGTTACCAGGGGTGCGTCACCAACTATACGAAGAACCTTGTCGGTTCTTGGCAGCCCCTCAATGAGCTCTATGAGGGCGCTCGAGTCTAGAACGAACATCCTTAATCCTCCTGTCCAACCCTTCTCCCAATTCCTCGTGGAGTTTCCCTACTCTTTTCTTGAAATCTTCAGCTTCAGAGGGGGTATGGTTTGCCAAACCGACTATGTCCTTTACCTTAAGGGGCGCTGCTGCGAGGCGGGTAAAAAACTCGCTGAAACTCTCATTTTCATGCTTAAGGCGCTTGGCAGCTTCGTATGCGCCTTCCGTAACAGTTATTGTTTTGAATGCCATGATTATGTTTAAAGTTAAACAAATATTTAAAGGTTTTTGTTTTTGAAGTTGGGCATGGAAGAAATGTTTATCAAAAGTAAATGCTAAATATGGGACCCGCGCAAAATCGTAGAAAACCTATTCAATAGTCGTAGATCCTTTTTGCACAATCATACGCTCCTTCTTTCGCGATATTCATTTCCTTTAGGTTCATTTCAATGCCCCTTTCTGCGAACCATGATGCAAGGACACGAGAAATTTCCGTTGTCAGCAATCCATCGGGGTAATCTGCCTTGCTGTACAATGCCTGCATGTTAGGCCCAGCCCCGGAAACATTCCACGCGACGCCTAGTTTTTCAAAAATATCTCTTTGCAATGTGGTAAACTCATTATCGTCAAAATTTCCATAAAATCGCACAGCTGACCTTCTCGGCTGATGGAATCTATCACCCCAAACTAGTTCAAGAAATCTTTTTGTGTTCCCAGTTACAAGAGCAGCAGTGGCAGCGGATATATTGCCTGTCTGGGGAACATAATCGCCAACGTCAACAGGTTTACTTAGGGCAGCCCTGCCCTCTTCGGTGCCCCCTGTTTTTTTGTGGGAAGAAAATCCGATTACCAAACCCAAATCATCAGGCACATCATAAAAATCAACAGATGGCTTTCTTGTGTATGGCGTGGATGAAACTATAATGTTGAACCTTCCGTTTGTTGATGCAGCTACATTGTCTTTATGCTCTCCTGGCTCTCCTCTTGCACTTGCAGCAATTATATCGTTTCTGCTTAGTTTAATTCCATAAGCAACCGCAGCAGCCATTATTGCCCCAACTGCTTCTGCGCCGGACCTGCCCAGGCCGCCAACAGGATAGCCATCGTCTTCATAGAAAAGATAAGCACCATCGTTTATTTTGTGCTCTTTAAGAAATTTCTCCAGTGCAACAACCCCGGCATGTCCAAGGACCCTGCCATTTGGCGGTTCAAAGGGTGATTCAACCTTGACTTCTATCCCCGGGCTTGCTTTTTTGGTGTAATCAACTATAAGCTGGGGTTGTTCAAGTCCCAAACACCATATGTCATAGCCCAAACCTACATTTGCAGATGAAGACGGAACATATATTGATACTTGGTCTGCCATGTCTTTTGGAAAACTGCTTGCCTATTTAAATCTTTTGTTTCTTTGCTACTATTGAGATACAACATAATTGGTTTTTAGTTCTTTTTCTGGATTACCAAACACAAAATCTTCTGAATCCTTATAAATTCTATTGTAAACCTCTTGTGTTTTATCCATCATTTTGTAATAAATGAAGTATCCTTTCTCTAATTTTTATTTTGTCTTCGGTTGAAATTTTTTCTTTGTCTATGGGGATTATATCTAAAATTCTAGCAGGTCTTTTACTTAGAACAACTATCTTATTGGATAGCTTTATTGCCTCATCAATGTCGTGGGTTACAAGCAGTACAGTTATTTTTTTATTACCAAGTAATTGTGTGAGAAAGTTTTGCATTTTTAATTTAGTCAAGTAATCCAAGGCTCCAAATGGCTCATCCATCAGTACAACTTCAGGGTTATTTATTATAGTTCTAGCTAATCCAACTCTCTCTTTCATTCCTTCTGATAGCTGTCTTGGATAATAATTCTCAAAACCATTCAATTCCATACTTTTGATGTAATCCATCACTCTCTTTTTGATTTCCTTTTCACCGGTGGAATGCAATCTTAAGCCGAAAGCAATGTTTTCAAATACAGTTTTCCAAGGAAAAAGCTCAAAATTTTGAAAAATGATGCCTATTTTTTGCGTTGGCTGGTTTATCTGAATGTTATCAAGAAAGATATTGCCTTTTATAGGTTTAATAAACCCTGCAGTTGCGTTGATAATTGTGCTTTTACCGCAACCAGACGAGCCTACAAGCGAAATAAATTCTCCATCTTTTATACTGATGTCTAAATTTTTAACTACCAATAACTTATCATACTTTACCGACAAATTCCGAATTCTCAATTTTTCTGTCATGATTCTTTATACCACCTAATTAATCTTTTTGTTGATAAAACAAACAATCTGTCCACGGAATAACCAAGAATGCCGAGCCATATTAGTCCTGCTATCATTTTATCTGCTCTAAACACCAGATATGAAATAGAAACCTTGTACATAACACCTGCATATGCTCCCGCCAATTCAGATGCTACCAAAACAACAAATGCTATGCCTATCCCTACTCTTAAACCTGTGATTATAAACGGCATTGTATAGGGTAAAATAATTTTAGTAAGAATCTGTCTATCACTAGCACCTAAGCTTTTAGCAGACCATACATATTCTTTTTTAACATCTCGCACACCATCGTGCGTAGAGATCCAAACTGGAAAGAATACGCCAAATGCAATTAAGAATACCTTAGAGGATTCTCCAATACCAAACCACAACATAGCTAAGGGTACAATGGCTATTGGTGGAATCGGTCTTAAAAGATTGATTATATGCCCAAAAAATAACTCAAAAAGTCTTATTCTACCACTCAGGACACCGAGAGTTACTCCAAGAAGCGAACCTATTAAAAAGCCTAAAATAATTCTTAATAGGCTGAAATAAGTATCAATGAACAACTCTCCCGTGTATACCATCGAAAAAAGAGCTTCTAAGACCCTTATTGGCGAAGGGAAAAGATTTGCATTATAAATTCCAAGTCTGCTGACAAATTCCCATAAGGTTATTAAGCTAAATAAAGAGAAGAATATTATAAATGTCGGGTGCAACTTTTTTAAGATCATTTTTGATTATATTTGCCATTTTGAATCTATATTGTAACAGCTTCATTGTTTATTCTCATTAGGGCGGATTTATAGACAAAGTCCGTATAATTCGGTATTTTAGATTCCGCTGGAACTTTATCATTTTTGATAGCCCATTCTGCTTGGTTATTCAGTGAATCTAACAAAAAAGTGTCTAAAACAATTTTAAAGCTAAAACCCTGCCAAATGTTTTCAAGAACCGCTGAATCAACTGTGAGATAATCGGCCACTATTTTGACTGACGCATCACGGTTATTTTGTATAAACTCTTCTGAATCTAAAAGTGCCATTATGAATTTTTCAATTGTTTTAGGGTTTGCTTCTGCAAAATCTTTCCTTACGACAATATTAAAAGTTTCTGTATAAAAATCTCCCCGATATATTTCTGCGTTATCGCCCAGCTCTTTTTTAGCATTGTAAACATGGGGTTCCCATGCAAAAAAAGCATCAATATCCCCATTAATGAGGGCTGTTGGCATTTCAGGAGGCCTTAAATTTACTATTTTAACATCATTAGTTGATAAGCCATTTCTAGTTAGAAATTCGCTCATAAAGAATTCTGCGTTGCTTCCTATAAATGTTGCCACTTTTTTCCCCTTAAGGTCTTGTGGGCTTAATATCCCGTGATCTTTCCTTACGATTATCTTAGTATTGCTATTAGAATATGTCATTGTAGCGATAATATAAAATTCTTGTCCATTTAAGCTTGCGTAAACCAAGGGTGTTTCAGCCACAGTAGCAAAATCAGCGCTTCCACCGAGTAAAGCATCAAAAGCTAACTTCCCAGAAGTAAATGGTTTGACTTCAATATCCAAGCCTTCTTTGGCAAAGAACCCTTTTTTATCTGCAATTATAGTGGGCGTGCTTCCTGGTGCCATTGATTGGGCTAATATGTAATGTTTTTCCGTAACAACTGCGCCAGTTGGGCTATTGATTTTAATAAGTAAAAGAGAAGCACCAACTACTAAAATCAGGATAATCAAAATCATAAATAAGTATTTTTTGTTCATCTCGTACCAACCCCGCGTTCACTTTGACAAGGCTGGAAATGCATATTTAAAATATAGTAATAATTTTTATTATGACAATAGTAAGATTTATATAGCAGCAAAGATTTCTTTCGGTCAATGGCAGAATTAAACTTGGAAACAATAGGCATAACAAAGAACCAATCTTCAGTTTATTTATCCTTGCTTAAATTGGGCTCATCGACAGGACAGGGCATTATCAAAGAGTCTGGATTGCACAGAGCAATTGTCTATGATTGCCTTGAAAAATTACAAGAATTTGGTCTGGTAAGTTTTGTGGTAAAAGACTACAAGAAATATTTTCAGGCTGCTAAACCAAAAAAACTTCTTGATTACTTAGATGAAAAAAAAGAATTTGTAAGCCAGCTTCTCCCTCAGCTAGAGAAACTAGAAGGCATGAAAAAGGAAGAAATTAATGCTTCAATCTATAAAGGTAAAGAGGGGCTTAAAACAATACACGCCGAAATGCTTAGGGAAGGAACAGATGTTTTGATGATAGGCGCAAAAGGCATAATATTTGACGAGCTGCCGTATTTTATGCCTCATTTTGAGAAGGAAAGGCTGAAAAAGAAACTGAAATTTATCGGCTTGTGGGACAAAAAAGAAGTTAAGGAGAGATTATTGAAACAACCGTTATTTGAAGGGAAATCATTGCCTACTGGATTTGACTCTGATGCTGTTGTTAATATTTTTGGTAATAAAGTCGCGATTGTTCTATGGAAAGAGAGATTCCCAACAGCTTTTGTCATTGATAATAAAAGTGTGGCAGATTCATTTAGGAAATGGTTCCAGTTAATCTCGAAAGTATCTGAGTAAAAATTCTGGGGTGAAGCCGAAGCTATCTATTCTATTCGTCGTTTCGGAACTCCCCCCTCGGTTTCGTTTTTATCTCGGTGTGTTTGTGCTATAGCTGCGCAAGGTAGAACTCCATATCCCGGGTGGAAAGTTTATCCTTCACTTCTTTGACGTGCTTGTACCCCGTGCCAGCTACGCCCTTTGTTATTTCATCTCTGCCCTCTGAAGAGCAAACAACCACAGGAACCTCAAGTCCTTGTCTTGCCATTTCACGCAAAACATCTCCCCCATTCATGCCGGGCATTTTCCAATCAAGAAATAACCAATCTACTTGTTGACTTGCCAGCAATTCCAGGCCTTCCTTTCCGCTTGAAGCGAGAAGTAGTTTATGCCCATGCAGTTTCCCTTCATAATTTCGCTTTACAAAAGGCATTTGAAGCATGTCATCAATATAAAGTGCAGTTGCCATATTAGAGTGGGTTGTTTTATTCTTTTTAAAGATAACCTGCAATTAAAATAGATGATGATAACCATACAGCCTTCTTTTGCTATAATTTTATAAACTGGTTCTGGATTTTAGGCGCATGAAAATACTGTTTTGCAGCAATGAGCAGTTCATGCCGTTGAGCGGCGGCGGAAGCATAGGGAATTTCAAGATAGTTGAGAACTTGGCCAAAAGGGGGCATAAGGTAACTGTTGCAACTCCCCTTTACACAGACAAAAAGGAGATAGAAAGGGAATACAACATTAAGTGCGAGCCGTTTTCGCCGTTCTACATACACAAGAATGTTTCTTTCAGGGGCCCAAAGTACATCCTTTATGGATTTCTTTTCACATTTCATTTTCTTGGGCTGATACTGAAGGAAAAATATGATGTGGTGCTTGTGAGAAACGCGCTTTTGGGGATTCCTGCTGTGATATGCAAGCCGTTCACGAAAGCGCGTTATGTCCTGAGCTTTACGGATTTCCTGGCCAGCTTTAACTTTCAGAGCCTGTATCCAAATTTTCTGGTAAAGGCATTTCTCAGGATAGAGCAGTTTGTGCCGAGATTCTTTGATGCTGTTTATGTAATAACGCCGGAGATGAAAAGGGTTTTGGTTAAGGCGGGCGTAAAGGCAGGAAAGATAAAAATAAGCTATGACGGTGTTGAAACCTCTTTCTTTGACCCGGCAAAGATAAGCAGGAAAAATATTGCGGAAGTGAAGGGGAAGCTTGGATTTAAGAGCAACATCGCAATCTTCCTTGGAACAATAGACCACCACAGCTACGTCAAGATGCGGGATATTGTAAATGAGATAAACAAAAGGAAGATTGATGTCAATTTTGTGTTCATAGGGCAGGGCAGAAAATATGACGAGCTGAGGAAAGACCTGAAGAAGCACCCAAATACAAGATTTTTAGGGTATGTCGAGCATTCAGAAGTGCCGAAGTACATTGCAGCCGCAAATGTCGGGATAATACCCTATGAGAATAATTACAATCTTCATTTAATACTGACGTTGAAGTTGCTGGAGTATCTTTCGATGGGAACTTATGTAGTTTGCACGGACCTGAAGAGCATAAGGGAGACGTTTGGAAAGTACCCTTTCGTTAAAATTGCAAAGAACAATGAAGAGTTTATCGATGCAATAAATGAGCTTAAGTCAAAGGGAAAGTCAAGGCAGGCTTCCGGGCTGATAAGAAAAAGTTTCTCGTGGCAGAAGGTTACAGACAGGATATGCGGCGGTATTTAACTTTGGGTATATTTTTTCCTTCTCTTCAGGGCTATTTCGGCTTTTGCAAGTTCCCTGCCAAGGTACGCGGCATGGGCAAGCTTTGACACGAGGCCTTTCCTTATTATTGCATGCAGCATCTCCTCAGCGTTGTTGCCAATTAATCTTTTTGTCAGCCTATGGCGTGAAGTGACAAACCCGACCTCTATAAGGCCGCGGTTAATCTTTATCAGGAAGTATCCCTTTTCATCAGGGTCCCACGTTTTCGGGAACTTTCTAGTGTCTATTGTCTCTCTTATGTCAGGGGTTATCTCAAAAAACATTCCCTTTATCATCACTTTCCCTTTTTCAATGTTTCAATGACGCCTATGCCCAACGACGTTGTCGAGATAATGCCGCTGAACAGTATGTAAAGGCCGGTAATGCTGTGGATTACAACGATGATGGAGCTCATGATGTTCTTCTCAACACCGAACGCTCCGGAGAAAATCAGGAGCAGGATGACCTCGGCACTGCCAATTTGCGCCGGAGGGGTGGGGAGCACATAGGAGAGATTGAAAAGTGTGTATCCTATGAATATCAGAAAGATGGAAAGGCTTACTCCGAATGCCCTGAAAATAAAAGTCATGTAAAGCGTGTCTGTAACAACCGCAGCCATTGTAAGCAGGATTATAAACGAGATTGCCCTTGGCTTCTGCTTCGCTATTGAAAGCCCGCCTATCCCGCTTTGGAAGAAGTCAAAGGCTCTTCCCTTGAATCTCGGGGGAAGCCAGAAGAAGCCTGCCTTGAACAGCTTAAGCAATGCCCCCTGGTTCCTTATTCCAAGATAGAATAAGGAAAAAAGTATCAGGCAGATTACGAGAACGATAAGAAGAACCAGCCATAATGTTTCGCTTAGCCTGAGACCGATGAACGGGATTAGTATAATAATCAGGAATACCGGCAGAAGGTCAAGAATCTTGTCAAACACTATTGCGGGGAATGATGTTGCTATAGGTATGCTGTCTGTCTTCTTGAGGAATAATGATTTTGCGAGCTCCCCTGCGCGAATGGGCACAAGGAAATTAATGTAGTTGCCTGCCATGTAAAGCACAAATGTGCGCCAGATGCCCATTGTTTTTATCCGCCTCATTATGACATTCCATCTAACGCTTCTGAGGAAGAAGGAAAGGACGTAGAACACGACTGCAATGCCCAGGAAAAAAGGATTAATGCTCCTAAGGTTGCTTATCACCTGCCCTATGTCAATGAACATGAACCATGCAAGAAGGAGAAGAACACCTGCTATTGAGGTGAGGGCAATTGTAATAATCTTCTTCATCATGGCATATCCTTATCAGGCGCTTAAAAAGATTGCTCTATTAACAAACATTTAAAACCACATATTGATTCCCCCTTGGCATGGAAATAGCTGAAGGGTATAAGGGGGAGTTGCATGCTGCAATAACCAAGTTTAAGGGGATGTATGACGTTTCATTTGCATTAAGTCAGGATGGCTTGGATACACTTCTTAAGGAAAAGAGGGATATGCATGGGCCCGGATTTGTTTCTATAAGGGAGTTTTACAGCATTAACGATGAAGCTTTCAAACTTTTGCAGGACGCTGCGAAGCGTATGGAGCAAAAGAAAGAAGTGGACATTGGTAACCTGCTGGGATAGATTCTATAACGCAGAACATAAGTTATTGATATGGAATTGTTATGTTCTACGAATATAATGGCTCACTTGTATATTAAGAACTTTTGTTCGCCATTATAAATCTTTATAACTGCAAAGATTAATGCACTTGCATGAACTCCATTGAAGTCAGAAGCCTGAGCAAGTCATTTGGTGATGTTAAGGCAGTTGACAGTGTTTCATTCTCTGTAAAAAAGGGAGAGTTTTTTGGCCTGCTTGGGCCTAATGGCGCAGGAAAGACAACAACCATCAACATGCTTACTGGACTGCTGGAAAAGGACAGCGGGGAGATATCAATTCTGGGAAAAAACCCGAATGAAGACTGGGAATATGTGAAAAACAGGATGAATGTTTCAACTGCCTATTTTCCAATCAGCGATGTGCTTACCGTGAGGCAGGCGCTGAATGTTTACTCAAGGATATTCGGGGTTAAGGACTACAAGCGGAAGATAAGCGAGCTTTTGGTGAAGTTTGAGCTTTCGCATCTTCAGGACAGAAGGATTATCCTGCTCAGCTCCGGGGAGCGCACGAGGGTTGCAATTGCAAAAGGGCTGCTGAACGACCCGGAAGTTTTGTTTTTGGACGAATGCACTGTGGGCCTTGACCCGGACATTGCGGATAAAACAAGAACGCTGATGAGGGAATACCAAAAGGAGAAAGGAGCCGCTATTTTCTTTACCTCACATTACATGTTTGAGGTTGAGATGCTCTGCGGCAGAATCGGCTTCATGATTAACGGCAGGCTCTTAAATGTTGATACCTCGGCCAATCTGAAGAGGATAATAAGGAAGACTACTGTTGAGATGGTTGTCAAGGAAGGCAGGGCAAAACTGCTGAGGGATTTTTTGCTTGAGGAGGATGTGGATGTATTATTTATGGAGGATAACAGGGTGGCATTTGAGGTTGCCTCTTCCGGCGACAGGCTCTACAGGCTGATGAACAAGATATTTGCGCAGGGCTTCAAGCTGAGTGATTTGCATATCAAAAGGCCGACGCTTGAGGACCTTTTCATAAAGCTGGCGAGGAGGAAATGAAATTTCATAGAATAGCGGGGCTGCTGCTGAAGCATTATTACACAACAACGAACAAGGCTGACAGGCTGTTTGACATGTTCTACTGGCCGGCTATTGACTTGTTTGTATGGGGATTTGCAAGCATGTACATAAGCAAGATTTCGAATTATAACCTCTTGAGCATGCTGCTTGGCGGCATAATACTCTGGATTTTTGTCTGGCGCGGCTCGCAGGACATTGCAGTTTACATGCTTGAGGACTTCTGGTCAAAGAACCTTTACCACCTTTTTTCATCGCCTGTCAGGCTTAGCGAGCTTCTTTTTTCGGTCATACTATTTGCATTTTTCAGGTCTATTGTCAGCGGCATTGCAATGGCAGTTCTTGCGTACCTTATGTATTCATTTAATTTGCTGAGCATTCCAATAGCTGTTGCAGGCATATCCGTGTTTTTGCTATCACTCTTTGGCTGGATAATGGGGCTTTTTGTTGCAGGGCTTATACTCCGGTACGGCCAGCGAATTCAGGTATTGGGATGGAGCACTGTCTGGGTTGTTCAGCCCTTCAGCTGTGTTTTTTATCCTCTAAGCGCGCTTCCTTTGTGGGCAAAGAGCATAGCGGTATGGCTTCCGACAACCTACGTGTTTGAGAACATGAGGGCTGCGTTGGCCGGGAGTGCGGTTGATTACAGTGCCTATTTCCTTTCCTTTTTGGTAAGTCTTGTCCTTTTGGGAGTTATGCTGCTTTTCGTTTACAGCTCATTCAGGCATTCAAAAAAAACTGGGCTTTTGGCGAGGGGGGATTAACCAGTTCTTGTCATTCTCTTCAATAGGACCTTCTCATTCTCTTGGTCGAATGTGATAACAAATTTGTCAAAGAAGCCGTGTCTGCCCAATAGAACCGGAAAATCGTACTCGTCTAAGATTACCTTCAAAGGCAGGTCGAATTCGTATCTTTCATGTCCTTTTTGGACAAGTATTTTCTCCTTTGATTCTATGGACCTTGCTTTGCCGCCAATTCCATAAGTGTTTGAGACTTCTCCATTAAGATTTACGCCCAGACTCTCTGCCAATGACCTTGGAATAGCAGAAATATCGGCACCGGAATCTAGCAATGCAACTGTATCCAAACTATCTTTTCCGATAAGAGTAATGGGTATTGAGGGGCTTTTAACAATTCCGCCGTTTGGCCTTTTAACAGCCTTATATCTGAATGAAATAGTCATTAGAATATCATGGTTTCCTTGCCGGGAACCTTTGCCAGGAGAGGCCTATGTCCGGGGCAAGTCTCTTTTGCTTCACTGAGGACTTTCTTTGGATTTTCTCCGGAGGAAACTACCTTTTCGTCGCAGATAGCAATCCACTTGCCCAAAAAGGGGCTTAAGTCAGTTTTCATAAAAAACTCGTAGTTTTTGTTCATAGGGACTCTATAAGCCGAACTTATTTATAACTTTTTCCATGAAAAAACCGGAAGATTTCCGGTGTTTTTAAAGGCAGCCTAAAAACCTTTATAACCTAACTAAACTTTTTCCTTACCATGGCTGACAGAATACTTTTAATAAAACTCGGAGCAATAGGAGATGTTCTCAGGACTACTTTTCTGCTTTCTGCGCTGAAGGAAAAATATCCCGGATGTGCAATAGACTGGGTTACGGAAAAGAATGCAGTTGATTTGTTGCTGGGAAATCCTTTTATTGACAATGTTTTTGTGATTGGGGACAAAATAAACCTGAAATATTCCAAAGTGATTAACTTAGACGAAGACGAAAGGGCTTGCAAGCTTGCTGGCAGTATTGAAGGGGAAATTGTTGGGTTTTACTGGGATAAAGGCATCAAATACACACCGACGGCAAAGGAATGGCATGACATGTCTGCTTTGGGAGAAAGGCCAAGGAATGATGAGCTGAAGAGGAAAAACAGAAAGACCTACCAGCAGATGATGTGCGAAGTTGTTGGTGTAAAATGGAAATATCAGAAGCCCGTGCTTGTTCTGACGCCTGATGCAGTTGAGTTTGGAAAAACTTTTTCTGAAAAATTGGAGGGGGGGAAACTTACTATTGGGCTTAACACAGGAGCAGGAGGAAGGTGGAAGCTTAAAAGATTGTCAGAAGAGAAAACTGCTGCTCTTGCAGACAGATTGGTTGAAGAGCTTAATGCACGGGTTATTCTCTTTGGAGGGCCCGAAGAGAAGGAGCGAAATGAAAAGATTAAGGGCATGTGTGATTACAATCTAATTGATGCTGGATGCGGTAACTCTTTGATGGAGTTTGCGGCTTTGGTTAACCTTTGCGATGTTTTGGTTACTTCAGATTCACTTGCATTGCACATAGGAATTGCCTTAGGCAAGAAGATTGTGGTGTTTTTCGGCCCTACAAGCCCCTGGGAGATTGAGCTGTACGGCAACGGGGTAAAGGTGTTCAGGGAAAATCCGTGCCTGTGCTGCTACAAGGAAAAAGGGATTGGGAAGCCAACTTGCGACACCTATGTAGATGTGGGGATGATAGTGGATGCGGTGCTTTGAGATGAAAACATTTGTGATGATTCCAACGTACAATGAAGCAAAAAACATAAGGCAGCTTTTGAATGAGCTGTTGCAGTATCCTGTTGAGGTTGTGGTAGTTGACGATAACAGCCCTGACGGAACTGCAGGAATTGTCAAGGAGGTTATGTCTGCCAGCCACAAGGTGCATCTGCTTCTGAGAGCTCAAAACAGGGGAAGGGGCAATGCGGGAAAGGATGGCTACATCTACTGCCTTGAGCACGGAGCAGATTACATTCTGGAGATGGATGCAGATTTTTCCCATGACCCGAACTATGTGCCAAAGCTGATTGATGCAATGGAGGATGCTGATGTTGTGCTCGGCTCACGCAGGGTTGAAGGGGGAAGCGAGGAAGGAAGGAAATTTTTCAGGAGGATGCTTACGATGGCTGCAAACGTTTACATAAGGCTTCTTCTGGGGCTTAAAGTCAGGGACTGCAATTCAGGATTCAGGTGCTTCAGGAGAAACGTTCTTGAAAGCATTGACGTGAAAAGGATATTCTCAACAGGGCCCGATATTGTGCAGGAAGTGCTGTTCAAGGCCCACCTTAAAGGATTTAAGATAAAGGAAGTGCCGATAGTTTTCAGGGAAAGGACAAGAGGCGAATCAAAGCTTGGGTGGAGACATCTCTGGAGGGGCTATCTCATGGTCTTGAAACTGAAGTATCTTCAGATAATTGGTGGTCTGTAATGCTGAAGCCAGTTTTGTTTAATTTCATGAAGGTTTTCTTCTTGTTAAAAAAAAGAGTGCCTCCCAAGAACCCGAAAAAGATACTTTTCATGAGGCTTGGCGGCATAGGGGACATTTTGATGTCAACTCCGCTTGTAAAAAACATAAGAAATGCCCATCCAAATGCGCGGATTGATTACCTGTGCGGAGACTGGGCGAAGATTGCATTGAAGGGCAATCCTGACGTGGACAATATTGTTTCATTTGACGAGCAAATCATATTAAGGAGGGACGTTGGAAAAATATCGGGGCTGTGCGGCAGAATAAGGAAAAATAATTATGATATGTGCTTTGTTCTCGACAAGCACTGGTTCTTTAACGCTCTTGCATTATGTTCGGGAATTCCTTTTAGAGTTGGCTTTGACAGGTTTGGAGAGGGGTTCTGCAACAACATTGGCGTAAAGTATACTGGAAAGAAATACGAGCTTGATTATTACCTTGATTTGGCACGGAAGATTGGCGTTTCAACGAAGTATAAGCGGATGATTGTTGCGAAGGGTGATGATGCGAAAAAGCTTGCAAAAAATAAGGTTGTATGCATAATCCCCGGCGCAGCAATAAATCCCGGCCAGAAGCTTATTGCAAAAAGATGGCCCAAAGAAAGGTATGCAGAGCTGTCGAGAAAATTGCTGAAGAGGGGATATTCAATAATAATACTGGGGGCAAAAAGCGATTCTGGGATATGCAGTGAAATACATAAAAATATAGGTGGGAAGAATGTGCATAATCTTGCAGGAATACCCTTTGAGAAGCAGATTGGGGTAATGAAAAAATGCAGTTGTGTCGTGACTCACGATTCGGGGCCTATGCACATTGCCGCTGCGGCTGGCGCAAGGCTGATTGCAATCTTTGGCCCGACTGACCCGGAGAGGTTTGCGCCAAGGGATGCAGTCGTGATAACTAAGAAGCCGAGAAATATCCAATGCTATGATGTGTACGGGCATTACGACAAAAAATGCGACATGTGGACCTCAAGGGTGACCGTTGAGGATGTTCTGAGGCACATAAAATGAGCTTAGAAATCGGAGATTTCTGGCTCATTGAAATTGAGGAATTTCAATGAATCCAAGGGTCAACATAATAATCTGCACTTTCAATAATAAGGATATAATCGGCAAGGTTCTCAAGTCAGTTAAGCTTCAGTCCTACAGGAACTACGATTGCACGGTTATTGACGACAATTCTTCCGACGGCCTTTTGGAGTATGCAAGAAGCGAATATCCCTGGGTTAAGGTGGTCAGGAAAAAGTCAAACACAGGGCCCAGCGCAAGCAGGAATTTGGGAATAAACATCACGCGCGGAAAGTACATAGCCACGCTGGACAGCGATGTTGAGCTGAGCAGGGATTGGCTTGCCAAAATAGTCAGATTTATGGAGGCAGATTCTAAAATTGGAATTGCCGCGTCGAAGCTTTTGTACTCCAGAGACAGGAAAAAAATAAACTCAGCCGGCGGCACAATGACCAAATCCGGGATTGGAAAAGACATTGGCAGGGGCAAAAACAGCCAAAGCTTTGCAAAAAGGTCAGAGGTTTTTTATGCATGCTCCGCTGCAATGATGGTAAGAAGAGATTTGATAAAAAAGATTGGGGGTTTTGATGATTCCTACTTTTACGGCCATGAAGACACTGACCTAGGGTGGAGGGCGCATATTGCAGGCTACAGAGTGGTGTACAACCCAAATGCAATTGCATATCATGACGTGAGCAGGACAATATCAAAAGAGCCGGAAATGGTGGCGTTTAACGGCGTCAAGAACAGGATAAGGTCCATACTGAAGAATTACGAGATGTGGGATGCATTAAAATATGTCGCGCTGTACAAGATTCTGCTGCTTGGCGACATAGCAATCCACGGAAACAGGATTCCAAAGATAAAAGCCGTGTTCTGGAACATCAGGCATGTAACTGACACGCTTAGGGAAAGAAGAAAGGTGCAGAAAACGAGGAAGGTTGCTGATGAGAAATTGTTTGGGTTGATGGACAAGAGGTTTTACTGATGAATTATGTGCCTGAGATTTCTCCTGATGCTTTTTAGGAATTCAACTGACAAGCCGGGATAGTTTAATGCAATTTTGATGCCTGCTTTTGCAGTTGCGGCATATAATTCAATCATGTCTTTCCACGATGGTCTGAAGGGCAGAGCGCCTTTCTCTACGTCCTGCTTGATGTCGAAGCATGCGTCTACAAGGTCGGCTAATTCGCAGGCTTCTGAGAAGAATATATGGAATTTCTCCTGGTTCCCAGACAAATCCGGCTCAATCAGTTTGTAAACAACTTCAGCCGCTGTTTTCCCAACATGCTTGCTGGATTGAATATATTCGGCCATGCTTCGAGAGCCTTTTTCCTCTTGCGTTGCGTAATAATGCTGGAAAAGAACAGAACAAACTGAATCGTAATTTTCGGGAGCTATCTTCTTTTTGAGAAGCTCTGTCAAAAATAATGTACTATCTTGCCTCGCTTCATTATCAAATGAAACTTGCCGGTTTTTTATTCTTGCAATCACTTCGTCTCGGGAGTCAAGTTCGTCCATCATATCATCAACGGACTTAATCCAAATTGAGAATATTGCAACTTTTTTCCCGACTTCCATTTGGTTGTATGAAACGTGGAAATAATCCAAGAGCGTGCAAACCCTTCTGTCCATGCCACGATAAGTTACAAACCTATCCTGGCTAACTAACGCTTCAATGCAAGGGCCTTCGGTGTCAATCTCGCTTTTGATTAGCCGGGTAACCCTGCTTACGGATGCATCGGAAGCATATCTGTACATAATCTGCTTTTCCATCGCGGTGTGGTTTTTTCATTGCTTTTTAAAATTTACCATTCCACAGTAATATCTTGACTAGGTACTCTTAGAATTGGTTATACTAATCTTCTCCCCAATATCTGCCTGTCGCTCCTGATTATGAGAGAGGGGTAGGAGAAATAAGCTTCTGATAGCTCTGCAAAGTTCCTGGGCGGCCTTGCGAGGAATATTCTTAATGGCCTGTAATCATTTGTAAGGGCGCATTCGATAAATAGGATTGGGTTGAAATGGATGATGCTCACTTTCGGCAGGTATTTTACGGGGCAGTGGATGTAGAAGAGGTTGTTGCGGTAAATCCTGACCGGATATTTTTTCCTTATCAGCATGATGTTTTCAATTGCGGGTTTGTCGTTGTTCAGGTATTTCCTGAGAAAAAATCCAATGTACTTCAGAACGTATTTTCTTGCCTCGTTGGTATCTGCTATTTTCTTTAGCTTTCTGTCGTCTTTTAAACGATTGAGCTTGAACTGGTAGGCAATAAGTATCTTTTCCTCCAGCTCTCTTGGCAGATTCAGCCTTGGAACTTCCTTCATCCTGTCTTCATACCTGACTTTGTAATTCCTGTTAAAGCATAAGAATGCGTCAACAATGGCAAAATACAGCTTCGCATTAAGGTAAATCCTGTCAATGCCCTTTTTATTGTAGGCGGACATCATGAGCTTCTGGAACAACGCCCTTAACCCCTCCCACTTCGGCAGTGTCTCAGGAGTTACCCTTATCTTTGCAAGCTTTGACTTTTTTCCTGCCAGAACTGTGGCATTGCGCTTCAGCTCGAGCGTAAATATTGAATAGTTGTTTTTTATCAGCTGGGGCGACGCGATATCGGTGTCTATGTGCACGTCCTGCGTTGAATATTTTTCTGCAATTTCCTTCAGCCTTTTCCTGTAGAGAATTCCAATGTTGTTAAGTATGGTTATGTCAATGTCGCTGAGAAGTTTTCCTTTGTAATATGTCCTTTCGGATGGATGGGAGCCGGATAATACCAGGGTAAGCTTTACCGGAACGCTTTTCTGCATTTCTGCTACAGTCTTTTTTATTATGGGGTCTATCTGCATAGGGATTTCCCCCTCATATGCCGTGGAATTTTCCTTCCGAGCAATTCGAGCATTGTGGGGGCAATGTCAAGGACACTAGCACTGCCTTTTGCCAGACTGCATGGACCGGAGTACAGGAAAAATGCCTTCATGCCCCTGCTTTCCGGAATATATCCGTGCATGCCCTGCACATTGTTCTTAAGGTAATTATGGTAGAAGTTCGGGTAAATCTCGCAGCCGGGTTTTAGCAGGAAGAAAATATCCCCGAAAATATTATGCTTGAAGCCAATTCCGTATTTCTGCCTTGCTTTTTTGTCCAGAACGGTCCCATAGCCAATATTTGACATGGCCCTTCCGATAAGCATTTTTGCCTTTTCATTGAAAACCCAGAATCTTGCCATGGTTGAATCATAGGCGGCAATATAATCAGTGCCGAATTTCAGGCCCAACGGCTCAACTGCGCTTTTCACATCAACCCTTTTTTTTATAATGTCCTGGCCGTGGTCTGAAAAGACGATGAAATGGCAGCCGGGAAAGCGCATTTTGTAAAATGAAAACATCTCCTGCAGCTTGCTGTCAATCTTCCTGAGCAGGCCTTTCATCTTTCCCAGGGAAGCAAGATGGAGGTGGCTGAAGTGGTCAAGGTGGCCGGTAAAATAGACGTCCAGCTCGGATTTTGAGTTTATGATGGGGGTGATGTTCTCCACGCTGTTGTAGAAATGGTACATTGCCGGAATGAAGCTGAATAAAGTCCTGATGCCATTGACTTCCTTCACGGCGTGATAATAATCATAATCTGATTTTGAGAAAAACTGGATGTGTTTTGGCGAGATGGACGGCAGAATACTGCTCCTTGAGAGCCTCGAGTAATGGAGAAGGTAGTTTGCCGGGCGTGAAACCGCATCCGGAAGATTTCCCAAAATACTGTCCTTTAATCCTTTTTTCGGAGATTGGGAGCGTATGACTGTAGACCATTTGTTGTGCTCTTCGGGATAAGTGGATGTCCATATTGAGGGGTGGATTGCGCCGGAATATCCAAGAATTGATGACATTTCGTAGTGCGGGTTTTCCTTCATCAGCCTGCACAGGAACGGCATTGCATCGGGTGTTATAAGGTCCGGGCCCAGTGCGTCAATAAAGAATGCTATAATCTTTTTCATAGTCCACCATTCTCCCGATGAGTCTTGCTATGCGCTGCGAACTTCTGCCGTCGTTGCCGTAAGAGAGATATTTCAGGGCTTCCCTCTTTTTTAAGGTTTGGCTTTTCTTAATCCTGCCCAGGGACCTTGCAATTAAGCCTGGGCGCAGAAAAACAGCTCCCGCATTCTCCAACACACCCACCTTGCTCTCGGACGGCACTATGGCGATTTTTCCAAGAACCAATGCATCCAAAATGGAGTTTTTTGTTATGGCTGCGTAAGATGCGCTGAAAGTTTCTGCATTTGCAATTATTGGGAAAAAATCCTGGCTTCTCCTGAGGGGGGAGATTATTGCGTCTGCGTCTTCCCTTGAAATGCCTATAGGGTCTATGGCTACAATCTTCCTGCCTGCTGGAACTTCGTATTTCTTCCTTACCAGCCTGGGGTCATTCTTTTGTCTGATTAGCTCGTCAAATTTTGGGTTTCCGGCAATCTCATAACCGGTTTTGGAGCCCCCCTTGGAAATTAAGTAATCCGCGGAGTGCTTTCCGAAAACTGCCACTTTCGAAGCTTTTGTTGGACCGTCAATTGGGCGCCCGGTTGCAAAGCTGGGCTGAATGACAAGTGTTGGAATCCTGTAATGATTGGCAACTTCGATAATAGTCTTTCCAAACTTTGTGCGGTCGCCGAATAGGACTATCACATCTGGCTTCTCGCAGCGTATTACATCCTGGAACACATAATAGTATGCCAGAACAATCTCAGGCGCAGTTGTGAGCAGGTAGCGGAACATGGGCGCAACAACCTTCCAAAGCCTAATGCCGTTGAACGTGAAGCTGGAGCGGAACTCCTCGCTGTCCCTTAATTCTGCATAATGCGGATAATAAGACCTGAAGAAATCTATCTTTTTGTTTGCATCTGCCGTTGCATACCCATGAAGCGGCCGAAAATTAAGGGAAGAGTAAGCATCTCTAAGGCCATGGTCCCTCCCTATGATGAGATAGTCCATGCCCTTTGCAATTCTTTGAATGACAGACGCCCATTTTTCAGTTGCAACAACAAAAAGCACCCTCTTGCCGGAGCCGTTGAAGAATGGCTGCAATGCATTTCTCTGGCTCCTGATGGCGGAAAGGAAATTTGGCTTTGGGTTTGCGAACGGGAGCATAACACGCCTGACGTGATGCACCGATTCAGACAGGAATGTCGAATGGCTGTCCAGCTGAATTCCTTTTTTTAATGCAATTTCCCTTATTACCTTGCCCTTCTCGGAAAATGCGTCAAAAAGGACTATTCGCGACGGATTTTCCCTTTCAATTATTGATGACATCAGCCTTATATTCCCGATGACGGGGCGCAGGTATTCTTCCATTATGACTGCCTCGTCAAGCTCCCACAGGCTCATGCTTAGGAAAAGCAGCTTGCCCATGAGAAGCCTGTTGGACGGGGCAATTGACCTGCAGAATTTTTCCAAATCATGGTTGACGCGCTCTTGGTCAACTTCGGGCAGTGTTTCATAAGCCATTGAATGATGCTCAAGCCTCCATTCGGACTCCTTGTCAAGCGCAATAATGCTGACGGGGGAGTCTTTTCTGTACCTCCTTATGGTGGGTGCAACGTTGTGCTCGAAGAACCTTTTGAAATGTCCGTCAAGGAGCTTCTGGTAATATTTGTTTGCCGGTCTGCTGCATTCGCAAAATACGAGTGTCTTCATTTTGCCACCGAGTTTCCATATCTTTTGTAGGTGCGCTCGAATGCACAGCGCTTTATTAAATTGTTTTTCCCGCCGTGCAATCCCCTTCTGATTGCAGGCAGCAGGTCTTTTTCCTTGTGGACATTTATTGCAGCGCCGCAATCAATCCCGCCATGCGTGAATCCCGCCATTACAAGGGGCTTGCCAAGCATCAGGGCTTCCCATGCTATTGGTGATGAAGAAGCAACAACAACTGAAGATTCGTTCAAAAGCCCGTACAATGGGTCATGGGATATAGTTGCATCCGACTTGAGCTTAATCTGTTTGGAATTTTCATCGGGGTGCAGCTTTATTACGAGCATGGCGTCAGGAATCTTTTTTGCTGCGCTGATTACGGCATGGAGGATGGAATTATCTTTATTGGAGATAAAAAGAATTGACTTTTTTTTGCCGGGGTTCTTGTAAGAATTGCCGGTCTTATGCATTCTTTTCACAATCTCGTCAAAGCGGGGCTGGCCGGTTACTATGAGCCTTGAAGGGCTATTTCCGTGCTTCACCAGCATATTTTTCATGTGGTTTCCGAAGACAGCCATTTTTGTTGCTGTTATTGGCCCGAATACAGGGGATTCGTTGATCACGCCTAGCTGTATTATCAATGTGGGGATGGAATGCCTGGAAAAAACCCTGCAGACTACCTTGCCGAAGTTCAGCCTGTCGCCGTAGACGATGCCCAATTTCGGCTTTTCAGCCTCAATTATGCTTTTGCAAAGCTCAATGTACCTTATGGAGCGCGGAAAGCCGATGTGAAAAAGGAAATCAAACATTTCGGCAAGCGGCCTGTACACCTGCATGCCTTCGTAGGTGATTGACTTCTTGTTCAGGGAGGAAAACTCCGGTTCAGCTTGTTTTGACGGGTAAGCTGAAAACGGCTTAAACGGCAGCCCGGGGAAACCATCTTCCGGACCGATTACCATAAGGTCAATGCCCCTGTCGAGATGGGGAACCCACGGCAGCGTCGAGGATGCAATGCGTGAGGTATCAGTAAGCACCACCACCTTTTTTCCTCCTGAAGGAGTATGCCCTGCCCCGGTGTATGCAGGCCATCTTGCTTTGTAAACATGCTTTAATACTGCAACAAGGAATTTCTTCCGTGCAGAGTGCAGTGAGCTTGAAATCAATGGGGTGTAATCTTCGGTTGGCAGGGAAAAGCACATTGCGGCTTTTCCAATCTCGCTGTGCCTGTCCAGGACAACAATCAATTCGGGCTTCTGCTTTTCAATAACCTTTTTTACAATCTCAAGCCTTCTGGCAAATCCGCAGAAGAATCCCTCCCAAATGTCAACTTCCTCCAGCTCCCAGAGGCTGAATCCATCGTAGCTGAGCGCTTTCAACTCATTAGAACCCATGAAGTTGCGCACAAACTCCATGGATTTTTCATCAATTTTTTCAGTCTCTATGAAATCATAGCCGCGCCTGTGGGGCATGTTGCCAAGGTGCATGCTGGATTCACTGTCCATGGCAATAACCTCAAGATGGTATTTACCTGAAAGTTTCCTGATGAGAGGCAGTACCTTTGATTGCGCATATCTGCTGTAAGATTCCGACAGCCTATGGTAGAGCTTTGCCAGCGCTGGAGATGAGGAAGGGAAGTTCCTGGAATAGCTTTCAATGAATACTACTGCTTTTTTCATTCTTCACGCTGTCCCTGTGTTCGTGTATTCTCTTTATGGCATCTGCCACTAAACGCGCCTCTTCTTCGGACATGGCCGAATATAGCGGAATGCTGAGTATGTTCCCGGATACCCTGTTGGTTTCCGGAAGCTTTTTGTCAAACTCTTCAAAATATTCCTTATACAGCATCTGCCTGTGAAGGGGCGGGTAAAAATACTTCTTGGTCATTATGTTTTCCCTGTCCAATGCCTTTTGCAGATGGTCCCTGCTGAGGCCAAACTCTTCGCTGTCAATGTACAGCGGCACGTCCTTGTGGGTTACCCTCATGTTTGCGGCAACTTTCTGGAACCTTATGCCGGGAAGCCTTGACAGTTCACGCCTGTAAATCTCAAACAGCTTTGCCCTTTTCTCTATGTTTTCCTCGGTCAGCTTTATGGTTTCAATGCCAAGTATTGCATTGAATTCCCCCATTCTTGCGTTCAGGCCCAAAAGCTCGCAGTCGTATGAGCCCGAATCGCCGTAGTTTCTTCCGGCAGAGAGCTTTCTCTTCAGCTCATCATCTTTTGTGGCGCATAACCCACCTTCCCCTGTTACCATGAGCTTTGTCGGGGAGCATGAAAATACCTCAACATCGCCGAACGTGCCCACGTGGCGCTTGCCGATTTTTGCGCCAAACGCATGCGCCGAATCAAAAAAAAGCTTTATTTTGTGGTCTTCCGCAATTTCCTCAAATTCAGTTGCGGGCGCAGGGCAGCCGTATATGTGCACTGGAAGTATTGCACATGTCTTTTCTGTTATGGCCTCGTTGACAAGCTTCGGGTCAAGATGGTAAGTTTCCGGGTCAATGTCCACAAATACAGGCTTAAGGTTGTTCCACAATATTGAATGGCCTGTCGCGAAGAACGTAAAAGAGGGAAGTATAACCTCTCCTGTCAGCTTCATTGCCTTTTGCGAAAGCATTAATCCGGATGTGCAGCTTGAAACCGCAACGCAGTTCTTCGCACCAAGGTAATTTTGAGCAGACGCTTCAAACTGCCTTACATATTTATCATTGGTGATTATGCCGGAAGCGAACATTTCCTTGGTGTTCTGCTCAATTTTGTCATAGCCCGGAAGATAGGGCCTTGTAATAGGCAGAAGCTTTTCAAAAACCGGCTTTCCCCCAAGTATTGCTGGCTTGTCCATTATCCACCCCCTGGGATATGCTGGAGAGGGGGTATTTATAAATTTATTGATGGAAAAGGATGCAGAAAATCACACAATCTCTTCCGGCATTATCTTCCTGATGACCTTTGCGGGAACACCGAAGGCAATTACATTGGCAGGTATGTCTGAATTGACAAAGCTGAATGCACCTACCACTGAATTCTCGCCAATTGTAACGTTGGGCATTATAACGGAGTGGCTTCCTATCTTGCAGTTTCTTTTCAGAGTTACTTTTCCGCGCTTGCCGTCAATTGTTGAGACAGAGTAGACTGCACAGTGAGAGCCAATCTGCACGCTTTCCCCGATTTCAACACCATCTTCCGCATTAATGTAGGTAAATGCGCCAATGTCGGCGTTCTTTTCTATCTTCAGCTCTTTGATGTGCTGCGCGACCCAATTCCACCTTGTTAATTTTCCGTCCTCCACAACAGGAGGTTTCCAGTTTGGGATTATTCTTGTGGGGAATGCCATTTTAGTATGCAAGGTGCTTTTGCACCAATTTGGTGCCTATCTTAGCCGAGTTTAAAATCTTTACTACCTTTTCCGCTGCATGGCCGTTACCATAGGGGGATGCGCATTTTTTTACTTTTGCGATAAAATTACGGTTGTGCAATGACTTTTTTATGGCTTCAACTATCTTTTTGCTGTCATGGGGCACATCAATAACATTTGAAGAGCGCTGCCTGAACTTCTGCCTGGTTCCGATGTTTACTGCCGGTGCATGAAGCATGGGCGCTTCAATGATTCCGGAGCTTGAGTTGCCGACAATCACGCTTGAAGCTGCAAGCAATCCAAGATAGATTCTGTTAGGGAGGTTTTTGTATGTTTTCAGGAACTGATATCTTTTGTATTTTTCAATTACCTTTATCATGGCCCTTCCCCCTGCATCCGCGTTTGGGTAGATAAGAACTGTCTGCATGCCCAGTGATGCAACTGCGTCCATGGTCTGCTTCATCTGCCCTTCCGAGCTGCCAAACTCGGTTGTTACTGGGTGCTGTATGACTAATACTATGGGCTTGGAAAGGTCAAGGCCGAATGACTCTGAAATCTCCTTCGGACGCATGTATTCACGGTTCCGGATTATGTCAAGCGCAGGAGCTCCAACAACTTGAATCCTGAAAGGCTCCTCGCCTAGCTTAATGAGCCTTCTCTTGCTTTCTTCGGTTGCGCATAAATGCAGATGGCTCATTTTTGTGATTGCATGCCTCATAAACTCATCAACGGTTCCCGTCCTTTCGCCGCCATGGAGATGAGCAACAGGAATATTCATGTGGCTTCCGATAATTGCGGCAGCAAATGCTTCATCGCGGTCGCCTATTGTGATGATAAAATCGGGCTTTTCTTTTTCCACAATATCGGATAGGTGAAAAACAAGCCTGCCGAGGTATTTTGACATCCCCTTTAATGTATCTTCTTTGTGGAGAAGCGGAAGGCGCGCTATAATGCTGAAACCGTCTTTTTCAATTTCTTTTACGGAATAGCCAAATTCATGGGAAAGGTGCATTCCGGTTGCAACAACTGACAACGAAAGATTAGGATGGCTGTTTATTGCCCTTAGAATGGGCCTCATCAGGCCGTATTCTGCTCTTGTGCCTGTAACGAAAAGAATTTTTCTCATTGGAAATCAGTTTTTTGAAGCATTTCGTCCTTTTTTATAGCCCTTGTGGCTTTTTTCCCAACCACCGAGCCGAGCATTTTCGGGCGCAATCCAGTCCCAGGCCTTTTAATTGCGAGCATGTCTTTAGTTATATCCTGCCCTTTTTGTATGTCTGTTCTGGCGACGATGCTCTTTCTTGCAATCTCCCTTATTTTGAGCTCCGCTTCCGTAAGCTCTTTCATTGGAGACCCAAGAAGAAGTTCAGTTTTCCTGAGAAGTGAAATCGCCTCTTTCAGTTCGGAAGGCTCTGCAGACGCCTGATGGTCCGGCCCAGGAAGGTTCCTGTCGAGCGTGAAATGCTTTTCGACAACAACTGCCCCAAGTGCATGCGCAATTGAGGGTGTAATCACATCTGTCGTGTGGTCTGAATAGCCAACAAGGACGCTGCATTCCTCGCGTATGGTATTCATCATCCTGAGATTTGAGTCTTTAATGTCGCACGGGTATGATGTTGTGCAGTGCAATACCACAATCTGCTCGTTAAGCTCGCCCCGAATGGTTTGCACGGCCTCTTTTATCTCGTCGAGGGTTGCCATTCCGGTTGAAATTATCATTGGCTTTTTTGCCCTTGCAACATATTTCAGGAAAGGCAGGTTGTCCAAGTCGCCGGAGCCTATCTTGAACAGGGGCACTTTAAGCTCGTTAAGGAGGTCAACGCTCCATTCGTCGGAATGTGGTGTTGAGAAGAACATGATTCCCCTCTTGTTTGCATATTTCTGAAGCTCGATGTGGTCCTCTTTGCTGAGCTCCAGCTTTTTCAGGAGCTCCTTTTGCGATTCCGTGCCGGTTTTTCTCCTTGCGTAATCCGCAGTCTTTGCAGATTCCGTTACAATGAGCTCCGTCTTGAATGTCTGGAACTTTACCGCGTCTGCGCCGGCATTCTTTGCCTCGTCAATAAGCTTTTTGGCAAGCTTCATGTCGCCGTTGTGGTTTACTCCTGCCTCCGCGATGAAGAAACAGGGCTCGTCAATTCCAATGGTCTTATTTCCGACTTTTATCATTTAGAAGCACCTCTGCAACCCTGAAATCAAATTCGGTGTCAATCTCAACAGACCTTTCCGGGGGCATGATTATGCAGGAGACATTTTTCAGTGGAAATTCTTTTGCGCCCATGAGAACTTCTTTTTTATAGGCGTAAATTGCGCCGTTAAGGTAATATGATTTTTCTGACTCCTGCCTCAGGGTTTTTGTTTTGTCGAACGGCAGCAGCGGAACTATGCATTCCTTCTCGATTTTGAAGCTCCACAACGGGCTTTCCTTGTTTTCCGCAATGGAATAAACTGCGTCAAAGTCCCCGAGCTTTTTTATGCACTCGTCTATGTCATTTGCAGTCCTGAACGGCGATGTTGGCTGCAGCAGGATAATACAGTCATAAGATTCCTCCAGGGATTTTACGGCATGCTGCAAAACAGGGAGCATTGGTGTGTTATCAAGGGCCAATTCCGCAGGACGCTCAATTATTTCAACGCCGTAATTGTTTGCTATGCCCTTTACCTTGATATCGTCTGTTGTAACGGCTATTTCAGAAACGAGCTTAGATGCCCTTGCAGCCTCTATGGTGTATGCTATCAGGGGCTTTCCATTGAGAAGCCTGATGTTTTTTCCCGGAACTCCCCTGGAGCCTGCCCTTGCTGGGATGATTGCGAGTGTTTTCATGAGTTGTAGTGAATCCTGTCTTTTGGATTTAGGATAAGGCCAGATTCAAGGGCTTTCCTGATTTCAGCTATTCCGTCAGGGATTGTTTTTTTCGGGATGAATGAAAGAACATTCCCAATCTTTGCCGAAGACACCCTGTAATCACGCGCATCAGTGTCTTCCTTTACAGTCTCAATGTTAACATCTGGAAATTCATTCTTGATATGGCTTCCGAGCTCTGAAATACGGCAGTTGTGTGCTGCGGCGTTGAATATTTCGCCCTTGACCTTGGGCAGGTCTGCCTCTATAACACTTATGTATGCTTCGGCTGCGTCATCAACGTGCAGGAACGGCCTCCACTGGCTGCCCCCAAAAATCTTTATACTGTTTTCGGTTGCTGCCTTCATGGACATGATGTTTATGGCGAGGTCAAACCTCATCCTTGGTGACAGTCCATAAAGGGTTCCCATTCTTAGTATTGTGGGAGAGAAATTCTCGTCGATGAGGCTTAAAATTGCCTCTTCGGACATTATCTTTGACCTTGCGTAGAGCGATACGGGATTTAGAGGCGAGGATTCATGCACTACGCCGTCCATGACGCCGTAAACGGATGCGGAAGACGCAAAGACAAACCTGTTTATCTGGTGATATTTGCACGCCTCGGCAACCATCTTTGTGGCAAGGTAATTTGTCTCGACGGTCTCTTCCGGCGATAATTTGCACGCAGGGTCTCCAACGATTCCTGCAAGGAGCACAACTGCATCAACTCCCACTAATGCCCTGTTGAACTCTGCGATGTTCCTCATGTCACCCCTGGCAAGCTCAAAGTTTTGGTTTTGCTTCAGATTCTCAACCGGCTTTTCGCCAAAGTAGAGTATGTCAAAAACCCTGACCTTGTAGCCGCGCCCGAGGAGCTTTCCCGAGAGAACGCTTCCAAGATATCCTGCGCCTCCAATTATGAGCACTCTCTTTGCGCTCTGTTTTTCAATTGTTGAAACAATCTTTCCGTGCTGCTGCAATGCCTTTATGTAGGCAAATTCCACAAGCGAGCCATTGTCCACTATGGGTATATGCTTTGCGGTCTTAAGACGGTTTTTCAGGGAGTTTATTGCCCCGTGGACTTTGGCTGAATTGCCCAGGTCTTTTTGTTCGAGGACTATGATGTCTTTGTTCATCACGCTCTTTACGGGCAGTGTTATGGGGTCGCCCTTCATCAGCGCGCGCCTTATATCGCCGTCTGACACAATGCCAAGAAGCTTGTTTTTTTCTCCGAGGATTAAAGCCTGCCCAAGTCCAGAATTGTCAATGGAGGCCATGGCTTCCTTCAATGTGGCATTTTCGCTTACTGCAATACTGCTGAATTCTTTCATTGCGCTATTTCCTCCATTGATTTTGCAATGCTTTCTATCTTGTCCGGCTCCATGTTGACAAGGATGGGAATTGCGATTGCGCTTCTGAGCAAATCAGTTGATTGTTTCCAGAGCTGCTCCAGGTTCCTGCCTTTGTATTCTGCGTAATCGTTGAAAATGTGGCTCCATGTTCCTGCATAATGCCAGTCAATAGCGTCAGGAAGGTTTTTTGTTCCGATGCCTTTTTCTGCAAGCTTTGAAGCAAACTCCTTTGCCTTTTCCTTGTTCTGCACGAAGAAAATCAAAGTATCTGCGGCATCTCCGGCCTCGTCGGGAAGCTCCCTGAATCTTATGCTGCTTATGTGCTTCAGTTTCCGCTTCAATGCGCTCTTGTTTTCACGCTGCTTTTTCAGTATGTAATCCATTTTCTTGAGCTGTGCAAGCCCGACTGCGCCCTGCAGTTCCATCATCTTGTAATTGAATCCAGAAATGGTTCTTGTATCACGGCCGCGGGGCAGATTGGGGTTGCATTCATGTCCGTGGTCTGAATATTCCCTTGCTTTCTTCCACAGGCTTTCATCGTTTGTAACAATAACTCCCCCTTCGCCTGTCGTGATTACCTTGCCTATGTCCATGCTGTAGATGCCCATGTCCGCAATTGTGCCGCAGTTCATTCCTTTGTAGGTTGCTCCCAATGCCTGGGCAGAGTCTTCAAGAACCGCGATATTATGTTTTTTTGCTATGGCCATTATTTCGTCCATTTTTGCAGCAACACCTGCCATGTGAACGGGGATTATTACTTTTGTCTTTTTTGTGATTTTTTTTTCAAGGTCTTTTGGGTCCATGTTGAGGCTTTCGTCTATATCTGTTATTATTGGAATTGCACCGCAGTCCTGGATTGCCTCTACAGTTGCAATGAATGTGAAGCTTTGGGTTATGACTTCGTCTCCCGGTTTAACTCCAAATGCAATAAGGCAGGCTTTCAATGCAGCAGTGCCGTTGCACAGGCATTGGCAGTATTTTGCATTTACGCGCTTTGCAATCTGCTTTTCCAGCTCGTCAACCCTGAATATTTTCTGCCTCTTTGCGTCAAGGCCGTACCTATACAGAACTCCGCCTTTGTCAAAGACGTCATTAACGGCTGCGCGCTCCTCTTCCCCAATCAATTCCCATCCCGGCATGTGCGTATGGGTTGGAAACACGCCTTTTAAAGGTTTTCTTAAACAGAACCATCCAGCCGTGAAAGAATACTCTTTTTTTCCTTTTCCGTCAGAAAGCTGTGTACATTGGGGGAAAACAGGATTGCAAACATCTCATAGACCTTGCCTGCAAGCCTCGAAGCTGGATTTTTCTCGTAATCGATTATCCCGGCTGGAGGCATGCTTTCTGGAATGTCCCTTGCTCTTGAAAAGGACCTTAACAATTCAACGTAGGAATCTTGGGGAATATTTAATGCGGCAAACCTGTCAGGGCTGCCGTTTTCGCCTTCCACAAAACGCCCCCTCAGTCCGAAGAGTTTTCTTAACCTGTCAAACTTTTTGACGTAGCTGATTAGGGTTTCCCTGCATTGCGCATTTTCCAGCCTGTCAAAATGCTCTTCAGGGTCTCCATTTATACGCGAATTCAGCCTGCTGGCAATGCCGTCGGGAGTTCTGAAGCGGAACAATTTGTCATAAAGAGGATTTCCTGTTTCGGCAAAATGATCTGCCTGGGCCATTGATTGAATGTACGAGCCGAGGCAAACTCCTATCCCTATGACAGTTTGGGAATACTCTGTCAGCATTCTTACAAGGTTTATGTCATCCCTGACCATGTCCTCGGGGTGGTAAAGGCCCGTGGAGTTTCTTATGCCGCGGGGATTGTAAAGAATTGAAGTCCAGCCTCTTTCGCTTAATTCCCTTGCAAACCTTAAATATCCGCTGTAATCGCAGAATCCGGGGTTGTGAAACACGACATAGCGTCCTGAATCAGACGGAAAAGTCATGGATTCAAGCCCAATGCCGTTTGCAACCATTACTCTTTCAGCAGGCGCCATGGGGGTGTATTGGAAGGGGAAGTATATAAATGTTTCGTTACTTAGCAGTGGTTATAGCCTATTTTATACTGCGTTTTTCCTGCGAAAAAAAGGCATATCACTTTATTAAGGATAACAAACGACAAAAAAGAACGCGCCAGCGTTGGCGAGTCTGGTAAAGCCGCTCAACTAAGACCCGAGTATGCTTAGGGATGTCTGGTGTCCATCAAAAGATTTATATAGTATATCTCAGTTATACTAATTATGGCGAGCCCAAGCAAAGAAGAAAATGTACTAAAATTAATATTAGAGAATAGCCCCCTGAAAGAATGGCATTTTGGAGAGATAGTTGAAGAAGCAAAAGTTACGAAACTGGTTGCAAACAAGTGGCTAAAAAAATATGTATCTGAAGGATTACTTAAACATATCAAAGAAAAAAAGAAATTTCCGCATTTTACAGTCGGAAGTAACAATCCAGTCTATTACTCTCAAAAAAGAATTTATGCATTAGAACAGCTTCATAAAAGCGGCCTTATTCCAAAACTTTTATCTCTTAACAAAGCAAAAACAGTAATCCTATTTGGAAGTATAATAAATGGAGATTGGTACAAGGACTCAGATATTGATATTTTTGTTTTCGGAGATGTTTCGAATTTTGATAAGAAAGTTTATGAACTAAAACTACAAAAAAGTATTGAGTTACATCTCTTTGAGAATAAAGATGAGATAAACGAAGTCAAAACCGGACTTATCAAGAACATAATAAATGGTTATGTCATAAAAGGCAGGATACAAGATATCGCCGAGGTTGTGTAAATGAAAATCACAATTGACAATCTTGATAAAACATACAAATTCTGCATAGATACAGGACGCATAAAAGAAAAGTCCGTAGATATTGAACTTATAAAATCATTAAAGATTGTCGCGGAAAAAGGCCTCGAATTCATTAACAGCAAATCAAAATACATTCTGAAGGAAAGTACTGATTGGACATTTGTCTTTAGGGATTATTATGAATCGCTGCGGGGGCTAATTGAAGCTTACCTCTTATTTGAAGGAATTGAGGCGGATAACCACCAATGCAAAAATGCATATATCTGCTTTAGACATCCAGAATTAGAACTTGATTGGGAGTTTCTCGAAACAATCAGACTAAAAAGGAACGCAATCAATTACAGGGGGCAGTTGCTTAAATATGATGACTGGAAGTCATTGAAACTCAAATTTGAATTGCACATAAATGCACTAAACAGGGAGATAGAAAGGAAATTAGGGCAGTAGTCCTTCAGTTAGGTTACGTTGTATTGTTGTATTGGAATTCCCTGCGCTGGCGCACATTATCAAAACATCCCGTTTACAATCTTCTGCATATCCTGCCTTTTCATTGGAACTGGATTCTGCTCCACAGTCGCATTGGGCTTCCCGAATGTCTGCTCCACAATGAAGTTGCCGTCCTCCTTTTTCAGCCCAAATGCGCTTAATTTCTTCGGGACATTCAATGCGTCGCATAAATCCTCAATCCTTTTTGCGAATTCAATCCTCTTTTTATCTGCTGGCAGAGAAGTGTCTGCACCATCAATCAAATCGTGCAGCTCATTATACTTTTCATACCCATTTTCGCAGTTGAACCTCACCACCTTGGGCAGGAAAACTGCGCCCGCAATGCCATGGGGAACTTTGAAGTTGGAGCCAAGCGGATAGGACATCGCTCCTGAAGGCCCTGCGCCCGAGTTCATCAATGCTGCGCCCGCAAAATGGGCGCCGAGGAGAATATTGCCCCTTATTTCAATGTCGCGGGGATGCTTTGCCACCCTGATGAGGTTGTTGTAAACAAGCCTGAACGCCTCGCGGGAGAACATCCTTGAGTAAACGGTTGCATTTTTTGCCGCAAAACTTTCAAGGGCATGCACCATTGCGTCCATTCCGGATGATACCGTAACGGACATGGGGCATGACAATGTAAGCACAGGGTCAAGAATTGCATGCAGCGGATAGTTGTACTTTGAGTTGATGCCGAGCTTTTTCTTTTCCTTGCCTTCCGTAAACACGGCATTGTAAGTCACTTCGCTTCCTGTTCCTGCTGTAGTGGGAATCGCAATTACCGGAAGCGGCCTGTTTTTCAGCTTTGGAAATCCCCTGTATGCAAGGGCAGGACCCTCGTTTTTCAGAAGTGTTGCAACCCCTTTCGCAAGGTCTAATGTGCTTCCTCCGCCAATGCCTATGATGCAGTCGAACTTGCGGCCGGACATGTCTTCCCTGAACTGGTCGAGATAGGCATATTCCGGCTCAGCTGCCGTGTTGAAGAACACTTCAGCCTTGAAGCCTGCATCCTTTACCTTGTCGAGGGCACTTTTTATGTCGTGGTTGTCCTTCAGTGCAACGTCTATGATTACGCCTATTGAGGAAAATGACTCAAGCGCAAGAATATCCGCAAGCGCATATACTTTTCCTTCGCCGAAAACAGCATGGGTGCGTATCTCGAAGTCTATTGGGTTCATTATTCGCGGTGAATGAGGCATTTTTATAAATGTTTCCGTCAAAAGTTTTAAAACTTAACCCCCATTCCCTTAGGTGATGGAAAGTTATGAAAGCAGGTTTGGAAAGATGCCGGTTGAGGAGGCAGTTGCACTGATAATCCGGGCGATAAGTTCTTTGCAGTACTATAACCTGGCGCGTTCAAGGCTATTGCAAGTAGAGGTGCGCAGAAGGGTCGGGGGCGAAGATTTTGTGTCAGACCCAAGAACAACAGAATATGCCATAAAGGCCAATGATGAGAAGAGGGATATTTGGATGCTTGTCAGCAACACGGACTTTGAGAGACAAGTGGAGCCTGAGAAACTAATACAATATGGAATAACTTCGGTTGTGGGGAGATACGGCCATAAGTATGCAGTTCTGGAGCATATAAGGGATGAGGTAATGTCTTGCCCTATATTAATATACGACCAGGAGAGGCTGGAAAGCTACCTGATTTCAAGGCGCATAACCGGAGTGGAAAAGAACGTGATAGTGAACTGGAAGAAGGCGTTTGACGGAATGATGGAGAGGCAGAAGCCTCCTGAGAAGAGAGTTAGAATCCAATTAGGCTAGTCCCGAAATAACAAACTTCACGCCCCACGACAATGTTATCAGCCCGAGAATTGTTGATATGACCTGAATAAGAGTCTTGCCGAGCAGTTTGCTTATCCTTTCTGACATCAGGAACATGATTGCTGTGAAGGCGAGGACAAATGTGACTGCGGATGCTGTAAGCACAACACCATAGTCGTGAGTGGAGATTATTATTGCGGTTATTGCGGCAGGCCCGGTGAGAAGAGGTGTTCCAATTATTGACGCGATTGCAATTCCGGTGTTGTTCTTCAGGCCCTCAACATTTGTTAGGGTGTCTCCCAATGCCATCTTTATGCCAAGTATTCCGAGGATAATTCCTCCTGCAACTGAAAATTCCTTGATGCTGGTGCTGAGAAGCGTAAGAAGACTTTGGCCAAAAAGCAAAACCGAGTAGGAGATTGCGGATGCAACAACAAGCGCCCAAAAAGCAGTCCTGTACCTCTCGGATTTTTCCATTTTTTGCGTGGCAATGCAGAACACCGAGAAGCTCACAAACGGGTCAAAGATAACTGTGAAGAGAATTATGAGCTGGATTAGCTGCTCTATCATAATGCTGCAACCATTTGGCAGGTTTAAATAACTATCGAATCAATGGCAAGGGAGGGGGTTTTGATATTACTGTCTACTTTTTTCCACCGGACTCTTCGCATAGCCTGAATATGTTGTTGAAGAATGTTTTTGCGTTGCTTATGCTTTCTTGAGCTGGCCCCTGGTTTGCCTGAGGTATTCTTCTGTATGTGAATTTTCCTCTTTTGCCTTTTTCCAATTCAAAGATATGCAAAAGGGTGTCTGCTTTGATTAGCATATTTTGGTATATCCTCAACAATTCCATATCCACAGTTCCTTTGTCAACTAGCTTTGAGAATTCGTTAAATACCTTTCTGTGCTCTTCAGGTGCGGAAGTCTTTATGCCTTTCAGAACCAGATACGCTTTTGCCGCATAAAATATGGAATAATAAGCATGAGAGATGACTGCACTGTAATATGTGTCTTCCTTCAGCCCGAATATCTCGACTTGCATTTTCCTGTCATCGCTAATCTTTTGCACCATCATTGACAGGTTCAATTCGTTTTGTGCTCTTGCAAGGTAGAGCCTATATTCGAAATCCATGCTTCATCCCCTCTTTGATTATTTCATAAAATATCCTATGATTATGAACTGCCAGGTGTTTTCTGGCTATTTGCTTTCCAAGATTTTCCTCCCTATCAGCCAGCAGCTCAAGCATTTCTTCCCTGGGTATGACGTGGATATCCATCTCAAGTGCGCTTTTCAGCCTGGCACTGTTTGCAAAAGCTTCAATTTCCTTCCGGTTGTCTTCGCTTTCAATGAATATTGCAACATCCAAGTCAGAATCTTTTTTTTGTTCTCCGGCAGCATAAGAGCCAAAAATTGCAATTGAGAAGAAAGGGGTTTCTTCAGTTATTTCTTTTTTTAAGGTTTCCAATGAGAGCTTGACGAGACTATTTATCCGGTTATTATTGCACAAGGCAAGATAGTGAACGGCCGCATCATTATCGAGATTAAGGGTCAATATCCCGGATTTCCCTATTTTCTTCTCAATTAAAGCACCCTCTTTTTTCAAAGTATTTATTGCCAAAGCCAAGGCATTGTTTGACTTCCCTTTTGATTCCTTCTTTATCTCTTTTCGTGTGTGCTCTGCAAAAGGGTTCTTTGCAAATGCTTCAAATATCCTCAGCCGTTTTTCAGTAATCATATGAAACCACTTTATTGGTTAATATAAACCAAAATATTGGTTATTTAAATACTTTTCGCTTCGGAAAGCTAAAAAAACCTGTAACGAACCGGAACTTATAACCTTTTAAATGCAACAGTTTTTCCTGGTCTATGCACGAATTGAAGATAGAGTCCCTTGCATCCACAGGATTGGGGGTTGCGAGGATAAAGGAAGAAGGGTTCAACAGGGCAATCTTTGTTCCTTTCACCTGTCCGGGTGATGTTGTCAGGGCAAGAATCACCGAGAGGAAGAAGAAATACTATGTTGGGGAAACTGTGGAGCTGGTAAGCAAATCACCTGACAGGGTACCAATAAGATGTAAGCACTTTGGCATATGCGGGAGCTGCGATTTACTGCACATCAAATACAAAAAGCAGGTTGAGTTTAAGAGGGAATTTGTCAGGTACATCCTAAGGGACGTCTATAACGGGAAAATCGATACGATAACCGGAAACCCTGATTTTTACAGGAGCAGGATAAGGGTGTTTTCAGACGGCAAAAACGCCGGGTGGAAGAAATACCGCTCGAATGAAGTTGTAAATGTAGAGGAATGCAGGATAATAGGGCAGTCATTGCTTCCGGAGCTGGGGAAACTGAGGGGAAAGGCCGGAGAGTATGTGCTGTTTGAAGACGCAGGGATATGGAATGCAGCATCAAAAGACAACTTTGTCTGGAGCTATGGGCTAAACGGTCAAAAAATTTTCTTCTCGCCTTCCTGCTTTATACAGGGCAATGTCTGCCTTAATGAAAATCTTGTCAACCTTGTTGCTGGCGAAGTAAAGAAAACAAGTCCGAGAAGCGTATTGGAACTGTTCAGCGGCGTGGGAAACTTCTCATCGCAGATTAAGGGCTGCAGGGTTACATGCGTGGAAGGCAACAGGCTTTCTTCGCATTTTGGAAAAATAAATGCGGGGCATTGCGAGCACATAAACCAGGATGTTTACAAATTCCTGGAAAAAAATAAGGATAGGTATGATGTTGTGCTGCTGGACCCTCCGAGAGAGGGGATTTCCGAAGGGCATGAACGCAGGATAGCGGAGATAACGGAAAGAATAATCTATGTATCATGCGATGCTGAAGCGCTGAAGAACAACCTCAGGCGGTTAAGGGAGTTTGAGATTGAGAATTTGTGGCTTGTTGACATGTTTCCGCATACGCACCATGTTGAACTGGTGGCTGTGCTTGGGAAGAAAAAGTAGTGCATGGAAATAGTGCGGTTTTTGTTATTAGTCCGGCCATCGTGCGTGCCAATCTTTTTAAAGTGCACCCGCTTTATGGGCGCATGCCGGATTACAAGAAAATCGCCTGGAATACCATTGCGGTTTATGCCCTGTCCTACCTAATTCTTGTAATAAGTTTCTTCACAAGGGCGCTGTATGCAAGAAAGCTGACAGTTGTTGATTACGGGCTGTTTTTCGGGCTGTTTGGATTCTTTGTCCTTTTTGTCTTCATGCGCGACTGGGGCCTTAGCTCTGCATCGATGTATTATGCAAGGAAATACATCATCGGCAGGGAAAACTCCAAGGTAAAGACCCTTTTTTTCATAAGCCACGGATTCACCTTGCTGATGTCCCTCCTTATAATTGCAGTCCTTTACCTTTCGAAAGCAGTCATAATCACGCTGGTCTATAAGAATGAGGGCAACATAGGGTACCTTTTTGACTTGTTCATGGTCTATTGGGCCCTCGAGACGATATTCAAGGGCAACCAGACATTTTTTGAGGTTTATCACGAACAGCCAATATCAAAGTTTATCGAGTTCCTTTTCAGGGGCCTAATACTTGCAATTTCCGTTGTAAGCTTTTACTTTTTGGATTCATACAAGGTGCCAGTAATTGCATATGTCATATCGGGTGTTGCAGTTTCACTGGTCTCGTCAGTCTGGTTTTACTTCAGGCACAGGGAAATTTTTGATGCTCCAATCAGCCGGGACAGGGCGATGGTCAGGAGTTTGTTCACCTACGGCAGCATGGTTATTTTGGGCGGGGTATCTTCGGTTGTCCTTGCCAGCGAGGACACTTTCCTTATCCAGGTTATGATTGGGGCGGAAAACGTTGGCTATTATGTATCGGGCATTTCGGCATCTGATGTAATACCCCTTCTTCTGATGCCTGTAACCATAATCACCATACCTCTTTTCGCGGAACTCTGGCTCAAGGGGAAGAAAAATGAGCTTTCCGATGTCATCAGCTTCATATTCAACCATATGCTCATGCTGGTTCTGCCCGTTTCCGCGTTCTTCTTCGCATTTTCCCAGCGCATAATCGAATTCATATTTGGCGCCAATTACTCAAACTCGGCAATAATCCTCCAGCTGTTCAGCATTTTTGTTCTTTTGAAGATGGCGAACACATTCCTAATGCAGCTTCTGCTAGCGATGGGAAAGCCGAAGGAAAGCAGCAAAATCACATTTTATGCGGTTGTGTGCAATTTTATCCTTGACATAATCCTAATCTATTTCCTGAAAAATGTTGGAGCTGCCATTGCGACCGGCACGGGATTCTTGATTATATTCCTGCTTTCACTCCGGGAGGTTAAGAAAGACCTCAGGATTAACTTTGATTTTGCCAATAACGTCAAAATAGCAGCCTCATCCGCAATCTTCCTTGCAGTGTGCCTTGTGCTGCGCACCATAACATTCTTTCCGGTTCAAAACAGGCAATTGCTGTTTCTTGTCAATGGGGGAATAGTGTTTTCGATTGCATTTGCGGTCTATGCCCTTTGCCTTGCCGTGCTTAAAGTAATCACAAAGGAAAAGGTAATGTTCTTCAGGAATCTTCTTTCATTCAGGGGAGATGGAAAATGATGCCGGTTGAAGACATCAGGCAATACAGCTCCAGCAAGATTGTTGCCCTAAAGGAAGCGGAAGCCATCATAGGCAACCTGAAAAAGGGCGGCAAATGCGTTGGGTTGTGCCATGGCGGATTTGATTTAACACACCCGGGGCATGCGAAGCACTTCGAATCAGCAAGGAAATTGTGCGATGTCCTTGTGGTTTCAGTCACTTCCGACAGGTTTGTTGCCGGCAGAAAGGGGGATGGCCGTCCTGTATATCCGGACATTCTGCGCGCATATATGGCAGCCTCGATGATGCATGTTGATTATGTTGTAATAACTGACTTCAGATTGGCCACAGACGCAATAAAACTGCTCAAGCCCAACCTGTACATAAAAGGCCCAGACTTCATAGGCAAGCAATCGCAGGGCATAGAGGAGGAAAGGAACGCCATTAAGGATGTTGGCGGTGAAATCAAGTACACCGAAGAAAGGCCGCTTTCCACCACTAAGATAATTGATTACATTATCGCAAATGTCCACAGGCCTTCAATCCTGCTTTGCATAGACAGGGATGGAACTTTGATAGAGGATGCCGGTTTCCTTGGAAGGGATGCTGATTGGGCATCTCAATTGCACCTCAACCCGGAAGTGGTTGGTTTTTTGGCTGAAGTGCAGCGCAAGCACAACGTCACCTCAATTGTTGTGACAAACCAGTCCGGTGTTGCGCATGGATTTTTTGATGCGGCAACTGTTGGGAAGATGCATTCATACCTTGGAGAAAAGCTTTTGCGCAGCGGCGTGAACATAAGCTCATGGCAGTTTTGCCCGGATGTTGACTCAGGCTATGCTGCTTCCCATCCCGAAAAGCATTTTGTTCCGGGCCATGTTCTGGAGATGACAAGAAGGAAGCCATCAGCTGCCATGGTCTTTGATGCGCTGGACAGCCTCGGAAAAAAAGTACAGGATTTTGGGCTTATTCTCGTGCTTGGCGACAGGCATGAAGACGAAGGGCTTGCGGACACTTTGGGCGCAGGGTACATAAATGTCAGTGGCAAATCAAGGGAAGAATTGCTGAAATCATTTGGCAGTCATTTGCTTTCCCGCAGATAAGTGCTAAGGAAATGCCCAAAAACACTGTGGATATCCTCGCAAACTTCATAATAACCTGCTGGCACGTGCGCATAATGCCTGCATATGCCCCTGAGTTTCCCGCCCTCAAATCCCGAGATGCCAATTGTTATGAGGCCGTTGCTGTTGGCCCATTCAGCGGCCTTTATTATGTTTGGGCTGTTCCCCGAGCTTGAGATGAGGATAAGGATGTCATTCGGGGCAGCTAAGTTTATCAGCTGCTGCTTGAAGACTTCGTCATAGCTCGAATCATTTGAGATTGCGGTCATGTAGCCGATATTGCTTGAAAGGCATATCGCCTGGTACCTTGAGGCATCATTGCTCCAGTCCTTTGATGCGCCCTTTGAAAAATCGCACACATAATGCAGGGCAATCGCCGCGCTGCCCCCATTTCCAGCCACGAAGATTTTCTGCCTGTTTGCAGGCGCATTTCTCAGCACATCCAGTATCTGCCCGTCAAATGTGAATGCGTCAAGAGCATCCTTTATCTTCCGCTTGTAGTCATCCCATTCCATTGTAAATTCCACCAATGAATTTGGTCAGCGCCTCTTTTGTTACATACTCCTTGTTCCCCATGATATTTGATGAAATGCCGCCTGCGCAGTTTGCGAAGAAAGGGACTATATCACCTGGCGCATTGCTGTATGCAAGGAGAGAGCCGATGGCAAAAGCAGCATCACCTGCACCGACCGTGTCTTTGACAGAATTTGTAAGAACCGGAGCTGCGTATATGCCTTTGTCCCTGAAAAACATTGAGCCATATTTTCCCCTTGTTATCAGGAAGGGGTTTATGCCGAATTTTTCATGGAATTCCATCGAGACTGCCTCGATGTCCTCAAACCTGCGCGACAGCGGTATGCGCACTTCCTGCTCGTCGAGCGAGATAAAATCCGCCCTTTTGTAAAGCGTGATATAATTGTAGCCCATGTTCGCGCTGTTTGTCTGGGAATTAACCGCAAGGTACCTTGACTTTTCCTCAATTTTCCTTCTCAGGGATTCGTTTATGAAGCCGTGCCCAAAATCAGATACAACCACCAAGTCAAATGAGGGGAGGCAGGCTTCCAGTTCCGCCTTTATCTCTTCAGTCTTGGCATCGGTAATTGGGGCGTCATTCATGTACTCCACCTTGAACATCTTGTGGTTCCTGTACGTTTCGATAAATCTCCTTTTTATTATGGTTGGTGAGTTTTCCTTCACGAAGAATTTCAGTTCCACGTTGGGCAGCAAAGATGACTTTACAAATTCAGTCATGGGATTGGTGTCTCCAAGAAGGGTAATTACTGTTACTTTCTTGACAAATGTGCTTATGTGGTTTGCAACCGCAAGCACCCCTCCTGCTGACCATTCCTCAAAATCAAACTTTGCAGAAAGTATAGGGTCTTTCGTTGCCCTCCCTTTCGGGGTTGCAAATATGTAGTGGTCAATTATTGCATCCCCAATCACCAGAACGTTCAAATCCTCAAGCCGGTGTAAAAACTCAACAAGCGCATCAAACCTGTACTTCGACCTGATAGTATCCACATACTCTTTTTGGTTCATCCTTACAGCAGGAGAGAGCAAAGAGGGGTTTATAAAATTTTTCTGTCCGGCCATGCCCCAATGCAGCATAATCGGAACCTTTAAAAACAGCAATTTCAACCCTATAATCAGAAATGGCTGTTAAGAAAAGGGAGAATTTGCTGGGGGCAGGGCAATGTTTTCAGCCGTGACATGCTAAACCAGGGTGCTTGCCATGGAAGGGAGAAGAATAATTGTTACGGGATCAAGCGGCCTTCTTGGCTCCAACCTCCTGAATTTTCTCCGCAATGGGAAGGGTGTTGAGCTGTATGCTGTTTATCACTCCAGAAATCCGGCTTTCCCATTCTGCAGGAATGTTCATGCGGACATAACCAAGAGCGAAGATGCAGCCAGACTTCTCGAATTGCAGCCGGACATTATAATACACTGCGCTGCCCTGACAAAAACAAATTACTGCGAAGAGAACAGGGAGCAGGCGTATAATGTGAATGTCCTTGGGACGAAGAACATTGCCGAGACTGCAAAAAAGTCCGGAAGCAGGCTTGCGTACATTTCCACGGATGCGGTATTTGACGGAACAAAGGGCAACTACAATGAGAATGACGAGCCAAGACCCCTGAATATATACGGTGCCACAAAGCTTGAAGGCGAAAAATGCTGCCGTGAAGCCGTGAAAGACGCCTTAATAATCAGGACGAACATTTTCGGCAATAACCTTTCCCTGCCGGGATTAAGCTTTGCAGAGTCGATACTAAAAAGCCTGAGGGAGAAAAAAACTTACAATGCATTTTCAGATGCCATGTTCTCCCCCCTTTATGTTGGGACTTTTTGCGATTATTTAATCCAGCTTTGCGATTCAGGGGCATCCGGAACTTACCATGTCCATGGCTCGCAGTCATTGAGCAAATACGAGTTTGCGCTAAAACTGGCAGATATTTTCGGCTATGACTCCGCATGCATCAGGAAATCTACAATCGAGACCGTTTCCGGAAACATCAGGAGGCCAAAGAACCTTTCAATGGATAACTCAAAACTGATGTCGGCGCTTAAAATCGGCAGAACACCCACTGCTGGAGAGATGATAGCAAAGTTCAAGGCGGACTGCGACAATTTGGCGGTTGGCTAGGCGGATGCTGTATTTCACCGCCCCCATATTCCCCAATGGCCTTGGCCCAGACCGGAAGCAGCATTACGCTTGGGGGAAGCACCGAATAAAAAACGCCCCCATTTTGGATGAAGTTTTTGTGCCTGGACATTACTTTGCCCTCATTTTCAGAATTAACTCCAAGCAGGCAGACATTTATGCGGGATTTCTCAAGCTCGTCTGAAGGAACTATCGGGAGCAGGGAGCCCGGCATAAACTTTCCCTGCTTTTCCACCTGGTCATCCGCAACAAAGCTCAGATATCTGCCTATGCCGAAGAAGTTGATGAACGAAGATAGCCTGGCGCCAGCACCGTATGCGGCAATATTTTTCCCTTCACCCTTTAATCCGGCTATGTGGGAGGAGACCCTATCCCTGAATTTTGGCCAGAAGGCTCCGTAGCCCATGGCCAAAGGGGCAAGTTTATCCATATATGATGACGGGCTGATTTCAGGCAAGCCGCTGCACTTGCTTCCGAAAAATATCATTACTGAACCGCTAAAGAGTACTGATTCGCTCTTGACTGTATGTATTCCGGAAAGTGACAAAAGGTGACTAAGGGTTTCTGATGTGAAATAATTCACGTGCTCTTCCCATGCAGTATAATCGAGCGACTTTAAGTTGTAGTAGAAATCTGGCACCTCAATGATAACAACCCCATTGGGAGCCAGCACTAGGGATATTGCTTCCATAAAATCACCCAAATCCTGTATATGTTCAAGCACGTGCCTTATTGCGACAACATCAAAGCGTCCATGCTCCGAGACAATATTCAAGGCGGAGTTCTTTGTAAAAAATTCATTGATGCAGGGCAGCCCTTTTTTGACGCATTCGTTGTATACATCCCGGGACGGCTCAATTCCCAAAATACTGTCATATCCATGTTTCTTCAGGGCGTCCAGAAAAACCCCGTCATTGCACCCCACATCAAGAATCTTCTTCTGGCGGGGAGAATCGAGCATACTTTCCATCTCATTTATTATAATGGGTATCTGTGGCTGGTCTTTCCATGACGTAAAAAAATGGTAGTTTGAGTAAAATATTTCAGCGGGGATTGGTTGGGCAATCTGGATAAGGCCGCATGAGTTGCAGAAAAACAGGCTAAAGGGGTAAGATGGCTCCTTTTTGGATATGTCTGGCATAAGATGGTGGGCAATAGGATGACTTTCAAAGTTAAGAATCTCAGTCATGCTTTCCCCACGGCATAATCTGCACTCAGTCATTTCAGGTACCTAAACCATGTTCTTGTCGCCTTTTCTATGTCTTCGGGAGTCCAAAGAGGCGCAGATTTCCAGTAGTCAATGTTTTCCAGCATTATTTTCACGCCGTCCTCAAATGAAACATTGGGTTTCCAGCCGAGCATCTTCCCTGCTTTGGTTATGTCTGCATTCGTGCTTTCAGGCTCGCCCGGCCTTTTTGGAATGTGGACAACATCTCCCCCAATAAGCTTTGCGAGATGGCTGACTGACTGCGGCAGGCCAGTTCCAATGTTTATCGCCTCCCCCCTGACATTTGATTTTGCGGCAATGAGGTTTGCCTTTGCGACATCAGAAACATAAACAAAATCCCTTGTTTGGCTGCCATCACCCACGATTGTGAGGGGCTTACCTTCAAGCTTCTGCTTGAGAAATACCTTGAATACTGCGCCGTAAGTGCTGTTTGTCCTGCCCCTTGTTCCATAAACATTGAAATACCTCAATGAAACTGAAGGCAGGCCATAGAGCCTGTCCCAGAACAACACATACTGCTCCCCAATGTACTTCAGGAATGCATAAGGATACTTTGGGTCTATTTTGGAGTTTTCATCAGTAGGGTAAAAATCAGGAATCCCGTAGCAGGAGGAAGATGCGCTGTAGACAAACTTTTTGACGTTATGCTTCCTGCTGGATTCCAATGCCCTTATAGTGCCGGTCACATTCGCATCATGGTACCTTATGGGCTCCTCTATTGAAGGAACAATGTCTGCAAGGGCAGCCATGTGGAAAACATAATCTGCTCCCCTGAAGCAGGAGTCGTCATATTCTTTGGACATATCCATTTTCAGGAATGAGTAGCGCGGGTTTTCCCTGAATAGGCTTACATTGTCAACCTGGCCGTTCGCCATGCTGTCAATGGCTATTACCTCAAACCCCTCATTCAGCAGCAGCTCAACCATGTGGGAGCCGATGAATCCGGCGCCTCCTGTTACGATAGCTTTCATGGCCTACCTGCCCTCGTACAGCAGTCTCTGGTTTCTTTCCGTCAGGGAATTCTGCATGGGCATTGATGCCTTTAACCGCTCATTCACCTTTCTAAGCGAATCTGAATTTTCAAGAACATCCCTGCATTTTTTCCTGTGGAACTTCAGGTAGCGGCCGAGCTTCTCGTCCCTGTTGAATAAATAGTTAACATTCAAAAAAGCCATTCTTGCAAGGTGTTCGGCATAAAGGCTGTTCCTCATCAAGGGATAAATTGCCCATCTTGGGAGCTTTGCCACTGCACGGCTTCTGCATAGCATAGCGTTCATAGAGCTTATGGGGCGCTTAAGGCCGCGTGCAAGCCCGCCAGTATTTTTTAGTGATTTTCTTAATATGCCCGCTATGGAATAGGGGGCAGATGCGTCGCCAGCTTTTGCCTTAATGGCACCGTTTCTTTGAACAGGCTTATGGCTATTATGGTTATAATACTCCCTTGTTGCCTCATAGCACAGAAGGTAATCCCAGAACAGGTAGGTCCTTACGCTTGCCCCTGACAGGTTTATGTACACATCCTTGTTTGCACCAACTCCAGAGACATAGGTTAAATAATCTTCTTCCTCGTCCAGCGAAGTACCAATAACACCTTTCAACTGGCCATATTCGTATAACGGAGCTCCGGGAAGCGGAAGGGCGTAAAATGCATCAAAGTAAATTGGAGGCACCCCCTGGAGAAGATGCACCTGGCCAAGAAATTTTCCCGTTTGGGTTATTGTATCATCAGTCTCCCCGGGCATTCCCATGCAGAATGCAGTTGGCACAAACATGCCTGCTTCAGTGGAAAGCTTCAGTGCGTTATAAACGTCCTCGACTTTGAATCTTTTTTCCATGATGTCAAGAATTTTCTGGCTTCCCGATTCAACACCAAATTTTATGCCGAGGCAGCCGTGGTCACTGAAGAATTTGTAGTCTTCCGGCCTGAAATTAGTGCATCTGGCCCCCCCCATAATCCACAAAAAGCCATGCTTTTTGAATATTTCTGCCACCTTGTGCGCGTATTCCCTTGGCAGCCCGAAGTTCTCTCCGGAGATTGAAAAAAACTGGGTATTGTAATTCTCCTTGAGCATGGAGAGGAATTGGTCAAACTTGTTGGTGTCAAAGGTATGGTAGCCTTTGCAAAAGCGCTGGCAGAATGTGCACCTGCCTACACAGCCCTTTGTCAGCCATCCTGCCGCAATAAAAGGTTTTTTTCCCGGCTCAAATGTCCTGCTGTCCCTTGCAAACCACGTGCACTTTGACGCCTCCCGGAAAAAGTAAGGCATCATGAGGTGTGATTTCTTTTGAAGGCCCTTTTCTATAATGCCGTAATCAGGAAACTGGTTCTCCCCGTCGGGTATTGGGTTGCCGTAGCCTGCAAACTCCATTTCATTCTCCCTGTTGATGAAAGCAAGGCCGCTTATTGCCTTTAATGCGCCGTCGATTTTTTCCCTCCCGTTAACGGCAACATAATCCAGCAGGCTTACAAAGGAGATTTCCCCGTCGCCCAGTACGCAGTAGTCAACATCCGTTTTTCTAAGAATAAGGTTTGAGCTGACTGCCATGTTTCCCCCAACAACAATAACGCAGGAGGGGCATGACTTGCGTATTATGCCTGAGACCTTTTTTACCCCGCCGTAGCTTGTCGACACAACAGCGCTCAGGCCAACAACATCCGGCTGGACACGCCCAAAATAATCAAGAAGCTCCCCGTCAGTTGGCCTCACAAGGTCTATGTCGTAAAACTCGCCGGAATATCCGTGTTTTTCCATCCACTTCAGGATGGATATAATCGCAATCTTTGGGGCGGCAGGAAAGTCCCCGGCCAATGGGTTGTAGCCGTCCATAACAGGAATCGAGCATAAAACCGTTTTCAGCTGGTCTTTTGTTTTCATCTTTGAGCCTCTTTTTATTGAAAATTCATATAAAATTAATGTGGGGCACCCTCTTGTTTTTCAGCTCGTCCAAATACCTGTTCGCGAAGTTCAGCCTGCATCCCCTCCTGCAGTCCTCGCATCCCTTTTCGTGGATTTTTTTGAGTACCGCCTGGCGCCGTTCGCCGTTCCAGATTTCATCAAAGCCGGCATCATATATGTTGCCGTAAGCAAATTCAGGTTTGTCATAAAAAAGGTTGCAGGGTATTACATCGCCGGTTGCAGTAATAAGCGCAAAAAAGTCAAGGCCGTAGCACTTGTTGTATGCAATCCCGTCTTCAATCTCGCGGGCCGTGATGCTGCGGTTAATAACGCTGAAGCCGTTGGCGGAGTACTTTCTCGAGATGCCGGCCAGCTTTTCCCCGTAATCCCCAAAATTCAGGCTGTTCCTGTTAACGCTGTTCGGGTGCTGGGAGTACGGCTTAAGCACGAGGTAGCTTACGCCCAATTTCCTGACAGCCAGTATCAGTTCCTCGACCTCGTCAATGTTTTCCGGAATCAGCAGCATTTGCGCGCCAATCGTGCACGCAAGGCTCTTCTCCTTCTTGAGGTTGGCTGCATATTCAATGTTGCCAATCAGCGTGTTAAAATCCTTCTCGCTGCACCCGTGAATACGCGCGTGTGTTGCGGGTTTTGCAGCGTCAATGCTAATCTTTATCCATGACAGGTGCTTTAGCAAAGCATCCGATTTTTCAGGGGTGAGCAGGACACCGTTTGAGGTTATTGCGACATCCAACCCGGACTTTTTTGCCTCGCTTACCGCCTCGGTTATGTAAGGGTAAAGCAAGGGTTCTCCTTCGCCGGCAAACATGACTGACTTAACGCCGCAGGCAGACATCTGCTTAAGTGTTCTGCTTAGAATTTCCCTGTCAACCATTTTCCCCTTGCTCTTAAGATAGTCAAGGGCGCAGAAGGAGCAGTTGTGGTTGCATGAATTTATAGGCCCAATTTCGACATATATTGGGTATGTAAGCTGGCCCTGAAGCCATTTGGACACTTCATCCACGTGGTACATCAGCTTGTGGCCCTCTATTTTCACCCCTTGTTCATTGCCTGCCATTTGACTCTGCCTATTTTAACACCGCTTTAACCCCCATAATAGGGTTCCAAACTCCCTTTAAATATATTTCGGTGGTGATTATGTGTTGTTGCAGACTGCCAGAAACTGTTGCATGGTGCATGGCACCTATCCTATGACGGCGCATTGCCGGGGCGTATTGGTCACCCCGTGGATGTCAATCCTATCTGTTAAATAGAGGATGTTTTTAGTGTTCTAAGGGTTCAAACCCCCGCCCTTTAGAAAGGCTATTTTATATATAAATCTTGTCGTTTCTTACTTTACAAAGTATATTATTAAGAAACTTTAAATAGTAGTTAAGTTTGATTTAGTCCATGGGGGAAGTAAAAATAGTTGTTGATGGATACAAATGTGAACGTTGCAAACATGAGTGGATACCTCGCTCAAGAAAGAAACTAAATCCTATAATCTGCCCTTCTTGCAAGAGCCCGTATTGGAATATTCCTAAGAAGAAGAAATCAAAAACGGTAAACGGCTGAAAATGGTTTTAAGAAAATTAACTAAAGAAGAAGATACAAAATCTACGGAATTACTAATGAAGAACAGAAGATTATCGGGGATTCGTTGAAATGACTCAAAAAACCATTGACGGAAAGGATGTTGAAGAGGAGAGCATCTGGTCAGATGGCTCTTTTGCAGAAACTTTAGGTTCGGAGGATATGAAGACAAAGATGCGTACGTTTCACATGAAGCATGATGAAGAGATGGATTTTAACTGCTCAAAATGCAAGATTAAAATCTCAGCGCATAATAAGGATTGGCATAATGGAATGTGCGACACATGTTTCAATAAGGAGTTTTTCCCAGAGGATTAAATATGGACAAAGACAAGGCTCTCGTAGCGTTTCAGGATAAGAAAATCAGGAGGATTTGGTATAATCAGGAATGGTTTTACTCAGTTATTGATATTGTTGAAGTTCTTACAGACAGTCCTACTCCCAGGCAGTATTGGGGCAAAGTTAAGGACAGAGAATTTATTGCTCTTGAACTGTCCCCAATTTGGGTACAGTTGAAATTGCCTGCTGAAGATGGCAAATTAAGGTTTACGGACTGTGTTAATACCAAAAATGCCTTTAGGCTAATCCAGTCTATTCCTTCAAAGAAGGCAGAGCCGTTTAAGCAATGGCTTGCACAATTGGCCCAAGAGCGCATTGAGGAAATTGAAAACCCTGAATTAGCCCAAGACAGGGTGAAAGAATACTATGAACTCAAAGGTTACCCTAAGGATTGGATAGACAAGCGTCTGAGGGGCATTGCCATACGG